>CABUAL010000030.1 GCA_902489515.1 uncultured Collinsella sp.
GAGAGGGGCCCTGGCATGGCAAGGTGACGTGAAACAAGGCGGCGCCGACCTTCTGGTCGCGCCGCCGAAGTTGAACGTCAGATTGCCGTGCCAGGGCCCCTCGCAGCGTCGAGAGGACCGCCGTTCGGTAGAACGGCGGAACTAATTGTTCAGCATGCGGTCGAAGCTTCCCGAGTCGCCATCCCGATAGTCTGCGGTCATCAGAATCTCCTGCGGAATGCGCCCGCCCTCGCGCAGCACGTTGCGGAACTGCACGCGCGTAACCATGGGCAGATCCTTGATCGTCGCCGCCAGGTTCTGCGGCACGCCCTGGTTGGCAGCCGCGGGCTCGCACTCGCCGCCGGCCTTCACGCGACGCTTATGCTCGGCGAGCATGGCACGGTACATGCCGGCATGCAGGCGAATCTCAACCACATTGGCATTGCGAGCCTGCTCGACAATGCGCGCGCCCTCGCGATCGATGTCGCCTACGTAGTAGACGTAGTTAAAGCGATAGCCAATCTCAGCCAGATAATCGTCCAGGGCATGCGAGACGCTCGCCTTGCATCCGCCGCCAAAAATCACGCCGCCCACCTTGATGCCAAAGAGCTTGGCGTGCTTGCGGCCACGCAGCAGCTTGACGATCTCGTCGTAGGTGTCCAGGTTCTCGACCATAATGAACGGCTTGTCGGCGCCCAGCGTAAAGAAGCCCGTAAAGTGCACGGGGCGATTGGGGGCGACCTTGATCGCCTGCATGCTGATGCCCTTTTCGGTCATACGCCTGATCAAGCGCTCACCGTGCTTGCCGTCAAAAGCCTTCTCGTCGTTAAAGATCTGGTAGGCACGCTGGCGGCGCGAGGCAACCGGCGTATCGGCACCTCGGTTCTGCTCGATCCAAGCCTGGATGATTGCGATTTCCTCGGCAATCTTGCGGTTGGACATCTCGTTGTGCTGAGTGCGCTGCGGAGCTTTCTTGCCGTCCTTGCCCTCGACCTTAACAATCTGGGTCTGCTGCTCCTTAATTTTGGAGAGCGCCGTGGGCGTGGGGACGACCTTGAGCAGCTGCCTGCCCAGAACGCGGGCCAGGGCAGACGCCGAAACCTCGCCATGGGTAGTCGACTCAGTCTGCTGGGCAGCCGTATCTGCTGCAGCAGAATCGGGCTTCTTCTGAGACTTGCGCTTAGAATCGCCTTGGACACTGCGCTCACGTTTCGAAGTAGACGTCTGCTTCTGCGAACGTTCGGGCTTGCCATCCTTCGCCGGCTGACGCTTGGGCTGCTCCATCGGAGCATCCACCTTCGCTTCTTCGTCGCGCGGCGCTACATTCTCGGCGGCATCCTGAGCGTTAGAGCCGCGACCGCCACGATGACGACGGCGGCGAGGCTTGCTCGAAGTACCCTCCCCCGTCTGTTCAACCGCAGGCTGCTGGCCCTGAGTCTCCGTATCGGACGCAGTCTGCTCATCAACAGGCTTCTGTTCACGGACTTCCGGCTCGGCAGGCTTCACGGCCTTCTCGGCCCGCGCCTCCGGAACCTGATTGACCTTCTCCTGACGCTTTACAGGATACGCGCGCCCCGCAAAACCACGTCCGGGACGGCATGAACCCGGAGCCTTCTTGGCAGACTCCTCAACATCGTCTGCAACCTCAGAAGACTCTTCAACCTCACGCGCGGCATCCTGCTGTGCAGCCTTAAAGTGAGCACCGCGACGGCGCTTGGGCTCTTGGGCCTCCACGGGCTTTTGCTCCTTCGTGGGCTTCTGCGACTCGGCAGCAACCTCGGTCTCAACAGCCTCGGCATCCGTCTCACCCTTTTGAGCAACGGCGCGACGGAAGCGCTCCTGCTGGGCGCGGCGCTGCGCATCGCGCTTGCCACCCCCGCCAAAACCGCCGCGTCCTGCCTTGGCCGTAAAGGCACGCACGACGTTCTCATCGAGCAACTCATCGGTATCGACATGCTCACGCGGAGCAGTTTCTTCCACAGCAGGCACGTCAGCGGAATCCTCGACGACAAAATCCTCGACGGACTCGGCAGGCTGCTCCTGGGCATCGCGGATCTCGGCATTGATGGTATAGAACGCCGGGCGCCCGTTAATGCCGCTACCCTCGATCTTGGTCACGATATTTGCCGCGATAAGTTCATCGCGCATCGCCTTGGTGTCACATTCCTTATCGACGGAGCGGAAAATTTGCGCCAGCGCACTCGACTTAATCTTGAGCGCCTTGCGGCAGAGCAGGTCGTAGGCAACCAGCTTGGCACGCTCGGCAGAAAGCGACGTCTGGCTGCTCAGACGTTCAGCCAGGGCATCGACATTATTTTGGTTATCGGAATATACCGTCTTGGCCACGGGGCCCCTTTCATATGTACACATATACGTTTATATGGTACAACGCGCGCCCTTATCCACGCAAAACATCTGCGAGAACACTCGGGCGTCGCCCGCTTTTGCATGAAAAAAGACCGAGTCCGCGTCGTTGCGGACCCGGTCTTTCCGAGTCATATGGATGGAACGGCTAGCCCATCAAGCTGACTAGGCCTTGGCAGCCTCGGCGTCGACAGGAGCCTCGGCGGCAGCGGCGCGGCCGTACTCGGCCTTGCCCATCTCGGACCACTCGGGCTCCTCGTCGGGCATGGAGCCAGCCTCCTTGCCGAAGAACTCCTTGAGGCAGTTGACGGCGACGATGAGACCCAGGACCATCAGCAGGACGGCGAAGACGAGCTGCAGGCCCTTGGTGGCGGCGACGGAGACGGCGGCCGTGGTGGCAGTAGCCGGGATGGTACCGAAGAAACCGTAGGCCTGGACGGCGGTCATGCAGCCCATGGCGCTCTGGACCAGCGAGGTGAAGGTGCAGCAGAGCAGGAAGGCGACGGGCACGTAGAGCATCCAGCCCTTGCGGCCGGTGCACTTGCAGAACACGGCGAGGGTGATCATGGTCATGCCGCCGAGCAGCTGGTTGGAAGCACCAAAGAGCGGCCAGATGTTGGCATAGCCACCAAAAGCGAGGGCGAGACCGGGAAGCAGGGTAACGACCGTGGCGAACCAGGGGTTGCCGAGGACCTTCATGTAGCCGGCCTTGGACTCGATGGCCAGGGCATCGTTGGTCTGGGCAAAGAACTCGGAGAACGAGGTGCGGGCGATGCGGGCGACGGCGTCGAGCGAGGTCAGAGCCAGAGCGGAAACGTTCATGGTCATAAAGACGGTAGCGAGCGTGCCGTCAACACCGAAGGCCTGCATACCGCGGGAGATGCCAGCGGCGAAGATCTGGAACGGGGTGGAAGCGACACCGGCGTTGAGGACGCCGGTACCGGCGGTGTTCATGTCGGAGAACATGATGCCGGCGACGATGATGGCAAGGATGCCGACGAAGGACTCGACGATCATGGCGCCGTAGCCGACCTTGACGGCGTCCTGCTCCTTCTCGACCTGCTTGGAAGAGGTGCTGGAAGAAACGAGGCTGTGGAAACCGGAGAGAGCACCGCATGCGACGGAGACGAACAGGACCGGGAACATCATGCCGGAGGCAGTGGAGAAGCCGGTAAAGACCGGAGCGGTGATAGTGGCCTGACCGTTGACGCCCAGGACGACGATGCCGAGGACAGCGCAGACGATCATGACGATCATCATGATGGAAGTGAGGTAATCGCGCGGAGTCTTGAGCATCTGGATGGGCATGGCGCCAGCGAAGACCAGGTAGACCATGACGACGGCGAACCACTGGAACTTATCCAGGTAGACCGGGAACTGCATACCGACGGCGAACATGAGAACCATGAGGACCACGCCGGTGACGAACTCGGCAGCGCCGGTGAGGTTGAACTTCTTCTGGGCCCAACCAAAGGCGATAGCGACGAAGGTGAACAGGATGGAGATGGTACCAGCGCAGCCGGCGGCATAGGACTTGGTGAAGTCGATGGCACCGGTAGCAGCACCAGAAGCGTCAACGGCCGGGGTGAACATGAACGTCTTGCAGACCATGTCGGTGAAAGCGGCGATGACGATGATGCAGAACAGCCAGCAGAACAGCAGGAACAGGCGACGGCCGGTCTTGCCGATGTACTTCTCGATGAGCTGAGCGAGCGACTTGCCGTTGTTCTTCATCGAAGCGTACAGGGCACCAAAGTCGTGGACGGCACCAAAGAAGATGCCGCCGACGAGGACCCAGAGCACGACGGGCAGCCAGCCAAAGGCCATGGCGACGATCGTACCCGTGACAGGGCCAGCACCGCAGATCGAGCTGAACTGGTGCGAGAACGCGGTGAAGGCGGAGACGGGCGAGAAGCTCTTGCCGTCCTTCATGCGCTTGGCCGGCGTGAGGGCCTCTTTGTCAACGCCCCACTTGTTGGCCAGCCATCGGCCGTAGCCCAGATAGCCGCAGGCGAGCACCGCCGCGGCCACAACCATGAGCAAAACTCCGTTCATTACATTTCCTCCTCTAAAAAGAACTTCCTAGACATAAAAAATGAGGGCCGTCGGTTGCGCTCGACGGCCCTCATCTTCATCAGCCGCCCGTTATCGTACGGGCTAGCTGTATGTGCTAACCCGCATCAGATAATTACTACGCTGATAATGTTTAGCTGATGCGTGAACATGTCTAAGAAATCCTCTTCAATCATGATGCGAACGATCCGTGCGTGTTCACATCCCCCAGTGGTTGAAAAGGAGTATGAAACTTTAGTTACCTAAAGTCAACGCAAATTTGTAATGAGTTTTCAACTTTTTTGGATTTCTCGGTATAAAACGCCACTGACCTCGGACTTTACCCCACGACAGTTTTTGCATGAGAGATGCCCCTGAGAGCCGTGGGAGCCGGGCGGAGGGGCCGGATATAAGGTTTATCGCGAGTTCCGCACGCAAAGAAGGCCACTTAATGTGGCCTTAGTCTTGCGCAGGACTGTAAAGCAGGAAACCTTATATCCGGCCCCTCCGTCCGGGGACCGCGCCGTACCAGCTACAGCGTCATGTTTGGATCGGCGTCGACATCGAACGGCGAGATTTCGCCTCGGTCGAATTTACGGCGAGCGACCTCCGCGATCATGGCGGCGTTATCGGTACAGGCAGACAAGGGCGGCACCGTTACGCGAATCCCCTGACGCCCAAGCTTCTTGATCATCATCTCGCGCAGATGCGGGTTGGCCGAGACGCCGCCACCGATGCAGTATTCCTTGCATCCGGTAGCGTGCAGTGCGTTTTTGGCCTTCTTGTACTGCACGTCAAAGACAGCCGCCTCAAACGAAGCTGCCAGATCGGGCAGGTGAATCGTGCGCCCGGCCTTGGTCTCCTGTTCAATGTAGAGCGTCACAGCGGTTTTAAGGCCCGAAAGCGAGAAGCGATAGTCTCCCCTGCTGTTAAGCGCACGGGGGAAATCGATCGCCTTGGGGTTGCCCGTCTCGGCCAGCTTGGAAATGATGGGGCCACCGGGATAGCCCAGACCCAACGCCTTGGCTACCTTGTCGAAGGCCTCGCCCACAGCGTCGTCGAGCGTCTCACCGAGCACCTCGTAGTCGCCCCACGCCTTCACGTGCACGAGCATGGTGTGCCCACCCGAGACAAGCGTGAAGATAAACGGCGGTTTGAGGTCGGGTTGCGCCAGCAGGTTGGCAAACAGATGCCCCTCCAGATGGTTGACGCATACGAGCGGCTTACCGGCAGCGTAGGCAAAGCCTTTGGCAAAGGCAACGCCCACCACGAGGGCGCCCACCAGGCCCGGACCCTGTGTCACGCCCACGGCGGCAAGCTCGCTGGGAGCAATGGCTCCACCCTCAAGACCAAGCGATGCTGCGGCATCCTCGAGCGCCGCATCCACGACACTCACAATCACCTCAACGTGTTTGCGCGAGGCGATCTCGGGCACCACGCCGCCAAAGCGGGCATGAAAATCAATCTGTGTCGACACCTGGTTGGCCAGCATATTGCCATCCGCATCGATAATCGCCACGGCCGTCTCGTCGCAGGAACTCTCGATAGCGAGCACCAGGCGGCGGCGCTCAATTTCGGCGCGCTCCCCCTCGGAGCGCCCAGGCGCAGGCAGCGGCCATACGCGTTGCTCGGCTGCCGTCGGCTCGGGCGAGGCGTTATCGACCGGAAGTACGAGGGGAAGTGGGGCCGTCATGACGATGGCGTCTTTGCCGACACCGTAGTAGCCACGACGACGACCCACCTCGGTAAAGCCCAGAGCGGCATAGAGCGCAATCGCGCCCTCGTTGCCGTCCTCAACCTCAAGCGAAGCCGTGGTGCAGCCGAGCATCTGCGCGTCATAGCTCACGTGCGACAGAAGCTTGCGGGCGATACCCTCACGGCGATGAGTCGGATCGACGGCAACGTCCATAATCTGCACGTCCCCGTCGACGACCATGCCGCCGGCAAGACCCAGCAACTGACCGTCGTCGTGCGCCACCCACCAGCTACGCGGAGCGGCAACGTCCTCGCCCAGCTCGGACAAGAACATGCCCGGCGTCCACGCCTCGTGTCCGGCGCCTTCAAAGCAGGCGGTCTCCAGTGCGCTCGCGCCCTCGGCATCCGCCGCGCCCATGGGGCGGAATTGCAGATGACGCCCAGCGAGCTCGTCGGCAACACCTGTCACCTCACTCTGCGCGCTCTCGGCAAGGCCCAGGCGCTTGCGCTCGTTTTCCTCGGCATCCGAAAGGCGCGTGTAAATCGGCAGGACGCGAGCCGGATCGCCGTCACCCGCAGCGTGCACGAGCAGCAAGCCCTCGCCCGAAGGCCACCACAGGTCGCGCTCCACGCAGCGGGCGGTCTCGTCCTCACCCAGCAGCTTGCCATAGCGCACGAGACCGTCACCGGTCAGCTGAACCTGGTCCCAGTCCGCTGCTCGGCGCCACTCATCGAGCGCCACGGCGGCCTTGACCACGTGTTCGCGCTCAAATTGACGCTCGGGACCCTCATCGCCCAGCATATATAGTGCCGGATATACCTCACCGCGCATGGCATCGGCCAAGATACCAAGCTTGCCGCGCACGCCAGCCTTCCACGCCGTCCAAGCGCAAGCGTCGAGCGTCGACACGCCCAGCAGTGGAACATTGGCACCGCGCGCGAGGCCCTTGGCAGTGGAGATGCCGATGCGCACACCCGTAAACGACCCCGGGCCGCGGCCGACCACGTAGTAACCAACATCGCTGCGATCCAGACCGGCTTGAGCCAGCACGCCATCAACGGTATTCACGAGCTCAACGTTGGCGTGACGGCGACACATGTGGTCGCCACTCACGAGCTTCGTCTCGCCCGTCTGCCCATCAATCCAGCTTGCCGCGCAGGCAAGCATGTCGGTCGAGGTATCGAGCGCCACCACCAGCGCGTTGTCGTTATGCAAGCTCATCTTGTACAGCCTTATCAATCAAATGGGAAAGCTCCATTGCGCGGTCACCGTGTGCCTCGAGCGTTATCGTTCGCACATCGCTGTCGCCCTCATCACGCTTGAGCGTCACCGAAAGATACTCATCCGTCAGCTCGTCCTGGAATTGTTCGCCCCATTCCAGCAAGCAAGCACCCTCATAGCCCAGCACATCGAAAATGCCCGTATCCTCGAGCTCGTAGGCATGCTCCAGGCGGTATAGATCAAAGTGAAACAGCGGAATACGACCTTGATCGTGAACGGCCATGAGCGCAAACGTAGGGCTCGTAACCATATGCTCATCGCCCAGCCCGCGCGAGACGCCCTTGGTAAAGTGAGTTTTGCCCACTCCCAGGCCACCGGTCAGGATGAGCACATCGCCGTCCTCAAGGCACGGTGCAATTAGCTCGCCAAAGTACTCCGTATCGGCAGCGCAAGTCGTTTTGTAAGTACCTACCCCCAGGCGCTCCAGGGACATATATGCTCCTTATTATTCCGAGGCGTCCTCTGGTGCGGGATGTCGCTCCAGATAGTCGCCCAGCATCTTAAAGTCTTCCTCCAGCAGCTCCTGCCACGCCGGATTGCGCAGCGCTGCTGCCGGATGGAACGTGGGCATTACTACAAAATGCCCCATCTGGTGGAACCTGCCGCGCAGCTTAGTAATGCCAATCTCGGTCTTAAGCACAAAGTGCGTCGCGGGGTTGCCGAGCGTCACGATAATATCGGGCCAGATGCTTCGAATCTGCTCACGCAAAAACGGCGAGCAAGCCAGCACTTCCTCGGGACGCGGATTGCGGTTTCCCGGCGGGCGGCACTTAAGCACGTTGGCAATGTAGACGTCTTCGCGTTTGAGGCCCGCCAGCGACAAAATGCCGTTGAGGTCCTCACCTGCCGCCCCCACAAAGGGCTCGCCCTGCAAATCCTCATTGCGGCCCGGCGCCTCACCAATAAACATCACGCGAGCGCGGGGGTTTCCCACGCCAAACACGATATTGTGACGCGACTGGTAGAGCTGGCAGAGGTGACAATCGCCCAGAACGGCCTCAATTTCCTCGAGTGCGACCTCACGTGGTGCCTGATGGGTATGGCCGGGGATGTGCATGACGCCCATAGCGGCTCCTACACGTAGACCTTGTCGAGACGCATGCCAAAGCCGCAGGCGACCTCGTAGTTAATCGTTCCGCGCAGTCGGGCCATCTCGTCCATAGTGATCTCGGCATCGCCATCGCGGCCGACAATGATCATCTCGTCACCATACTCGGCCTCGGGAATCTCGTGTGCCGGGTTGGACTGAATGGCGACCATAAACTGGTCCATGCAGATATTGCCAACCTGATGCACACGCTCGCCGCGATACAGCACATCCATACGATTGGAAAGCGTACGCGATAGGCCATCGGCATAACCGATCGGCAGCGTGCAGATCTGAACGCGCGTACGCGGTACGCGGTAGGTAAAACCGTAGCCCACGCCCTCACCCATCGCAGGGTGTGCCACGCGCGTCACACGCGCATGGACGCTCATAACGGGATCAAGCTGCATCACGCGGCCACTCAGCTCGCACGGCTGCATGCCATACAAGCCAACGCCGGCGCGGATCATATCAAAATGCATCGAGGGGTCGAGCATCGAGGACGGCGTGTTGGCGCAGTGCACGATACCGCACTCAAAACCCGCATCCTTAATGGCCTGAACGGCCTCGGTAAAGCGCTGACACTGCAGCTTGTAGTCCCAGCCCGAAGGTTCATCGGCCGTGGCGAAGTGCGTAAATACGCCGTCGCACTGAATACCGCGATGGAAATTTATACCGCGGACAAAGTCGAGCACCTGCGTGTAGTGAACGCCGATACGATTCATGCCCGTCTCGATGGCGAGATGATACTTGCCCACTTTGCCCGCCGCGACGGCACATTCGCCATACGCAAGAGCAAAGTCAGACGTATAGACCGAAGGCATGATATCAAACTCGAGCAACGTCGGAATGGCCTCGATAGGCGGCTCGCTTAGGATGAGGATGGGTTTCGTAATCCCGCCCTGTCGGAGCTCAACGCCCTCGTTAACCGTCGCCACGGCAAACATGTCGGCACCGGCCGAATACATGATCTTGGCGCACTCAACAGCTCCATGGCCATAAGCATCGGCCTTGACCACGCAGCACAGGCGCTGACGTGGATTCAGCAAGTTCTTATAGGCCCTCGTGTTGCGACGGAGCGCCCCGCGGTCGATCTCGACCCAGGACCAGCGCGTCAAATCGGCTTTATTCATGATTAGTCATCCGACCCTTCGTCCATGATTCCCAGATCTTCGAGCGCATCCTTTGCCGCCAGTTCCATGGCCGGACCGATCAAGTCGATAAGATCGGTCGCGATGACGCTCTTCTCACCATACTCCGTCGCCGCGGCAAAACCGGCGTAGCTGTGAAGTGCGACGGCGTACGAATACAGCAACTCCCAACGATCCATCTCGTCGCGCATGGTGGCAAGCGTGCCGGCCAAAATACCCGCGAGGACATCACCCGAACCGGCAGTTGCCAGAGAAGCCGGACCCGAGAGCGGCAGCAGCACACGCTCAACGCCACAGATAGCCGTCGTCGGCCCCTTGGCAATGACCACCAGATTGTCAGAGCCTGCAGCCCAGACAACCTTCTGCGCGGCTGCAATCGCAGTACCAAGGTCGTTCACCTCGTCACCGGCAACCAGACGCGAAAGTTCACGATAGTGCGGCGTCATAACCAACGGCTGCTCGCGACGATACATCTCGGGATTACTATCAATACCGTCAATGGCAATCTTAGCAAGGCAGTTGAGTGCATCGGCGTCCAAGATAAGCGGCACATCAAGCTCGAGCAAGCCCGAAACCACCTGCATAGCGCCGGCAGATGTCGTCATACCGGGACCGCACAGTACACAGCTGTACTTCTTTGCAATCTCGCACACAGTCATGCGCGCAGCGGCGCCAAAGGAGCCGCGGGAATCAGACGGAATAGCAAAGACGGGAATCGAAGGAAGTGCCATGCGAATAAGATTGGCGCAGGCGTCAGGAGCCGCGACTGCCACGTAACCAGCACCCGCGCGAGCTGCAGACTTGGCCGCCATAATGGCAGCACCAGGATATTGCGCAGATCCGGCGACAATAAGCACAGAGCCACGGGAATACTTATCGATATTCGTAGGTAGTGGGGCAAAGTAATCAACTAAGTCACCGGGCTCGACAATCTCGGCGGCGTGGTCGACATCATCGATGACCTCGTCAAGACGGTCGTAAAGATTGCCGCAGATCAAATCGCCAGCATACTCAGGACCATCAGCGCTATACAGACCAATCTTGGGCGCAATCATCGTCACCGTATGCTCGGCACGAATGCAGTCGTCATCAACAACGCCCGTCTCGGCATTCAGGCCCGAGGGAACATCAATGGATACGACACAATCGGCGCATTCATTGACCGTAGGAATCCAGATGGAGAACGGCGCACGCAGATTTCCGTGGAAACCGGTACCAAAAATGGCATCGACAACAACATCGGCCTTATCGATCAAAACCTCGAGTTCGTCACGCGAGGGGCCGACGCAAACGTGCACATCGCGGCCGGCAGTACGACGAGCAACATGACGTGCCAGAGCAGCAGGAATCTCATCCGGCTCAACCGGAGAAACGATATCCACGTCCACACCCTTATGGCTCAGGATATCGGCGGCAACCCAACCGTCGCCGCCCTTGAGCAGCTGCAGAATTCAGCATTGACG
>CABUAL010000031.1 GCA_902489515.1 uncultured Collinsella sp.
AATAGTTCCTGCTTGGGGGTTTGAAGCCTCTATTTAGGAACTATTTCACCGCAACCGCCAAGTAATCCGCTGGGGACGGAGGAAAACGGATCACTTTTCCGCTCACCGATTTGTGTCTTGAAAAATGTATATAACGACTATAACGTAGTACGAAACATATTGGAAACAATACCGAGGAGGCTGCGTTGAAGAAGAGCAATCTGGGCTATGTGCTGGTGCTGATCGCCGCGCTTATGTGGGGCAGCATCGGAATCTTTGTAAACGGCATCTCGGCCATGGGCGTTTCGTCCCAGAGCATGGCTGCCTTTCGCTTGTTGGTCGGAGCGCTTATCTTGGCGCCGGTCCTGATGTTTATGGGCTGCCGTCCGGGTGAGGGGTCTACCGTGGCTCAGGGTCCGCTGGCCCTGTTTAAGGCAAGCCCTAAAGAGCTTGTTCCTTGTGCGCTTGTTGGCATCGTCGGTTTGGCCGCCGCCAACACCTGCTATTACGAGTGCATGGGCGAGGTGGGCATGTCCACGGCCTCGGTGCTGCTCTACACCTCGCCGGTGTTTGGCGTCATGCTCGGCCGCGTGCTTTATCGCGAGGACGTGACCCCCAACAAGCTCGTTGCCATTGTCTTTAACATCGTAGGCTGCGTGCTTGCAGTGACCAATGGCGACCTTTCCGGTTTTCATTTTTCGGTTTGGGGCGTCACGTCGGGCGTGATTGCAGGTCTTTGTGGTGCGTCGCTCGCGGTGTTTAGCCGAATAGCAACCAAGACGGTCCACCCGCTGGCTGTCACGTTTTGGGGCTTTGTTTTTGGCGGTGCGGTTATGGCAGCTATCGCGGCTCCGTGGCCGGATGTCGCCGCGGCAATGTCGCCACAGCTGCTGCTGCTGTTCCTTGGCTTTGGACTCATCCCCACAGCCGTTGCTTACATCTTATATATGCAGGGTCTGTCCATGGGGCTCGAGACATCGAAAGTTCCCGTCGTAATGTCTTTCGAGACGGTCGTCACCGTACTGGTGGGCATTGGTGTCTACGCCGAGCCCGCCGGCGCGATTAAAGTCCTGGGCATCGTGCTGGTGCTCGCGTCCATCCTGATTATGAACACCGACTTCTCCAAGCTGCGCAACAGTGTGTTTGTCGGTCATGTCATTGAGAGCATGACCTTTAAGCCCAACGCGTGGTGGACCGAAAAATCTCAGGACATGGATCTGTTTAAGGAACGCACCGGCATTGCGCTGGAACCCACCGTACAGGAAAGCCCCTGGTACTTCGTGCGATAGGGGATTGCGCGCAGGGTCTGACCTGGGGTTATCCAGCTAGCGCCGGCCTACCCAGCCCAACGTTTCGAGTACGTTAAACCCGTCAACGGTCGATTTTCACCCGCGAACGGTCTTTATACTAATTAGCAATATAAGCAACGTATAAGACGTTATAATGACCATAACGAAAAGGAGGAGGCAAGATGAATCAGATCATTCTCGCATCTCATGGCGGCCTGGCCGCAGGCGCCAAAGACACGCTCGAGATGGTTCTCGGCGACGTGTCGAACGTCCACGTCGTGTCGCTTGCTCGTGACGACAAGGAGCCCATCACCAATAAGGTTGAGGCTATGATCGCCACGTTCAACGCGGACGACACCGTCTATGTGCTGACCGATATGCTCGGCAGCTCGGTCAACAACAACATGGTCGAGCTTTCCAAGAACGGCACGAAGTTCACGGTTGTCAGCGGTTTCAACATCCCGTTGGCGCTCACGCTTGCTATGAGCCCCGCCCCCGTCAAGGGCGCCGAGCTCGCGGCCCTCATCAACGAGGCCCGCACCGGTCTGACCAATCCCAACGCACCGGTCGAGGCCGCCGCGGCTCCCGCCAAGAAGGCCAAGGCGTCCCGTCACAGCTCCGGTCCCGCCAAGATCGTCCTCGCACGTCTTGACTACCGTCTGCTGCACGGCCAGGTCGTCTTTACCTGGACCACCAAGGTTCAGGCCGAGCGCATCATCGTCGTCGACAACGCTGCCGCCAACGATGACATCAAGAAGGGCGCTCTTAAGCTGGCCAAGCCCCAGGGCGTGCGCCTGAACGTCTTCACCGTCGAGCGTGCCCTCGCCAAGATGGACAAGCTCAACACCCTCGGCGAGCGCGTCATGTTCGTCTTTGGCAACACGGCCGAGATGCTGCAGTTCTGCCAGGGCTACAAGCTCGACGCCATCAACCTGGGCGCCACCGCCAACCACGACGGTGCCGATCAGGTCGGCGGCAAGGACAGCTCCGTCTTCCTCGACGCCAACCAGAAGGCCGACGTCAACCAGCTGCTCGACATGGGCATCAAGCTCTACGTCCAGCAGACCCCTACGTATCAGAGCGTCGACATCGACGCCAAGCTGTAATCAACCAGGCTTTTGCCTGACTGAAAGGAGAAGGGTATGAATACGTTCATCAGTGCGGTGCTCGTCGGCCTCGTCGGCGTGTTCTGCATGTGGGACTCCCGCCTGCTCGGTCGTCTTAACTTCGAGCAGCCCCTCGTTGGCGCTACGCTCGTCGGTCTGCTGCTGGGCGATGTGCCCACCGGCCTTGCCGTCGGTGCCGCCGTCGAGCTCGTGTCCATGGGCCTGGTGCAGGTCGGCGCCGCCGTTCCGCCCGATATGGTCCTGGGCGGCATCGTGGCCGCTGCCTTTGCGTGCCTGACCGATGCTTCCGCCGAGACCGCCATGACGATCGCCATCCCGGTCGCCGTCCTGGGTCAGCTTCTCGGCATCGTGTTCCGTTCCATCATCGCCGCCCTCACCCATGTGGCAGATAGCGCGATCGATAACGGAAAGTTCAAGACCGCCTACCGTATGCACATCTGCGCCGGCTCCGGTCTGTACGCCGTCATGTACTTCCTGCCGATCTTCCTCGCCGTTTTTGTTGGCACCGACCTGGTTCAGGCCATCGTCAACATGGTTCCCGAGTGGCTGTCCACTGGTCTTAACGTTTCGACCAAGATCATGACCGCCTACGGCTTGGCCCTGCTGCTCACCATGATGATCAAGAAGGGTATGACTCCGTTCCTGTTCATCGGTTTCCTGCTCGCCGCTTACCTCAACCTGTCCGTCATCGCGGTCGCTCTGATCGGTGTGTGCCTGGCTGTCGTCTTCATGGGCTTCAAGTTCAACGGTTCCCATGCAGCCGCCGGTGTCGATTCCGACTACGATCCGCTCGAAGACGACGAAGACTAAGGAGGAACACACTATGGCAACCGCAACCAAGGACGTGTCCCTGAACAAGAAGGTCAGCCAGTTCTTCTGGCGCTCCTGGGCCATCCAGGCCTCTTGGAACTACGAGCGTCAGATGAACATGGGCTTCCTCTACGGCATGGTTCCCACGCTCGATCGCCTCTATCCGGATGAGTCCGACCCCAAGCAGCTCGCTGCTAAGAAAGAGGCTTACCACCGTCACATGGCGTTCTACAACTGCACCCCGCAGACGAGCGCCTTTATCCTGGGCCTCACCGCCTCCATGGAGGAGGAGTACGCCAAGGATCCCGAGAACTTCAACCCCGATTCGATTAACGCGGTCAAGACCTCCCTTATGGGCCCGCTTTCCGGCATCGGTGACTCCTTCTTCCAGGGCACCATCCGTGTTATCGCCTTTGGTCTGGGCGTTCAGCTGGCTCAGCAGGGCTCCATCATGGGCCCGATCCTGGCCATGCTCATCTCCATCGTCCCCTCTGTGCTGATCACTTGGTTCGCAGCCAAGATGGGCTATCAGGGCGGCCACGAGTACCTGAGCAAGCTTCAGGGCGGCGACCTCATGGAGAAGCTCATGTATGTCTGCGGCATCGTGGGTCTTATGTCCGTAGGCGGCATGATCGCCACGCTGATCGGCGCCACCACCCCGCTGCAGTTCGCTGAGGGCACCGTCGTTATCCAGGACATCCTGGACGGCATGATGCCCCAGATGATCTCCCTTGGCCTCACCGGCCTTATGTACTGGCTCATCAAGAAGAACGTCAACACCGGTTGGCTTCTCGTGATCGCCATCGTGGGCGGCATCGCCCTCTCCGCGGCCGGCATCCTGGCCTAGTCGCGACCAAGCGTCTAACCGCTTTCCCCCGGGGGCCTGCCTGGCATCCCATACCCCAGGCAGGCTTCCATCCCCAAAATGCGACAATGGGACAGTCCCTTTGTCGCATCCTCAACGGGCCGGCGACTCGGTCCAAATCACGGTAACCCTGCGAGCGCCCGGCAATGTGGCGCCGCAAAAATCGAAAGGAATGTGTCAGATGTACGAGATCGACCTTAACCTCCCTAAGCAGATCGTCGCTGACGTCCTGTCCAACCACGAGATCCACAGTGTCGCCTTCGTCGGCTGCGGTGCTTCCATGTCCGACCTGTACCCCGCCAAGTACTTCCTGGCCAACAACACGGACAAGCTGAACGTTCAGATCTTCACCGCTAACGAGTTCAACTATGACACGCCTTCCTGGGTCAACGAGCACACCTTCGTGATCACCTGCTCCCTCGGTGGCTCCACGCCCGAGACCGTCGAGGCCAACAAGACCGCCAAGAAGCACAACTGCCCGGTTGTCTCCCTCACCAACAAGGCTGGCTCCGCTCTGACCGTCGACGCCGACCACGTCATCGTTCACGGCTTCCATGCCAACTATGCTGCCAAGGCCGAGAAGCCCGCCTACGCCATCGCTCTTGCTCTCGAGATCCTTCAGCAGACCGAGGGCTATGATCACTACGAGGACATGATCACCGGCCTCACCAACATCTTCGAGCTGATCGAGAACGCTGCTCACTCCGCCAAGGGCCTGGCCAAGCAGTTCGCTCAGGACTTCAAGGACGACAAGATGATCTACTTCATGGCCTCCGGTGCCTCCGAGAAGATGGCTTATTCTAACGCCGCCTTCCTGTTCACCGAGATGCAGTGGATCGACGCTGCTTCCTACAACACCGGCGAGTACTTCCACGGCCCGTTCGAGGTTTCCACCGAGGGTAAGCCCTACGTCTTCCTCATGTCCGACGGTGCTACCCGTCCGATGGACGCCCGCGCCCTCACCTTCCTTAAGCGCATGGGCGCCAAGGTCGCTCTGATCGACTCCAAGGACTACGGCCTGGCTGACGCCGTGCCCGCGAGCGTCGTCACCTACTTCAACCCGCTGCTGCACCTCGCCGTTATGCGCGAGTACGGCAACCAGATCGCCGAGGCCCGTCAGCATCCGCTGACCATGCGTCGCTACATGTGGAAGCTTTCCTACTAATCACAAGTAAGTAGACCTTACGGGTTGATTGAGAGGGGATGGGGTTTGCGCCCCATCCCCTTTTTTGCTCTGGGGAGGGCGTGTCTGTCGCGTCGCAAATCCCAGATAAAACCTACCAAAATAAACCTGTCCCTTTTTGGCAGGTGGGAGGAGATGCGTATGATCAAGGCAGTGCTGTTTGACATGGACGGCGTGCTGGTCGATACCGAGTGGTTCTACAACCGTCGTCGCGTGGCGTTTATGGAGGAGAAGGGCTTTCACTTTGATGAGATTCCCGATCTTTCGGGGTCTAACGAGCCTGCCATTTGGGAGGCGCTGGTGCCCGACGATGTTGAGCTGCGCGAGCGTCTGCGCGTGGAGTACAAGCAGGTCTACAGCCCGGACCATCCCGTTCCGTATGCCGAGTTGCTCAACGAGCAGACGGAGCCGGTGATGCGTGAGCTGCACGAGCGCGGCGTGAAGTGCGCCATCGCGAGCTCGTCCTATCGCGAGCTCATTGACGAGCTGGTGGAGATTGCCGGCATCGCCGACGTGCTGGACTACACCATCAGCGGTCACGAGTGCAGTGCGTTTAAGCCCGACCCCGAGATCTACCTGCGCGCCATGGAGGCGCTGGGGGTGGAGCCTGCCGAGTGCCTGGTTATCGAGGATTCGCCTTTGGGCATCGAGGCCGGCAAGCGTTCCGGCGCCCGCGTCCTGGCACTGCGTCCGCACGAGGGCGTCAACCTCGATCAATCGCGAGCCGATGCCGTTATTGATAATCTGACCGACATTTTGGCCGCTTTGTAGTGTCAATCCGCCGCGAGAAGCACGGGTTCAAACGTTTTTTGCGGTGGACTGGCTCAATTTGGTTTCGATTTTGATCCGTTTGGCTTCGATTCGGACTAAGTGAGTAGACTTTTTGGCGCAGGCCGAGCACAATGCATATCTTCCTTTGTAAAACCGCAGGTCACAGGGGTGGCGGTTTTGGGTGTGCTCGGCAGATCGTAAAAAGTCTACTCACTTGGAATTTTGCCCTTTGGTCGTGGGGGTTGCTGGTCCCGTTTTGGTTGTCGAGGGAGGTTGAATTGAAGCGCCCCCGCACGCTCCATGCTACAATCGCGGGCATGCCCCACAACCACATCTGCCTTCGAAAGGAGCCTACGTGGCGAACGCCATCGATCAGCTCACGGACCGCGTGCTCATGCTCGGCCGCCTCACCATCGTCCGCCGTGCCATTACTGCCGTGGCGGTCACAATTTCTGCCGTCCTCCAGACATTCCTGATCCAGGCGTTCATTCAGCCCGCCGACCTGCTTCCGAGCGGCCTCACCGGCGTTGCGGTCCTGCTCGATCGCGTTACCTCGCTGGGCGGCGTTCACATCGACATTTCGCTCGGTATGCTCGCGCTCAACATCCCCGTGGCGCTCCTATGCTGGAGCGGCATTAGCAAGCGCTTCGTCATCTTCTCGATGATGCAGGTCGTGCTCTCGTCGCTGTTCCTCAACGTCTTTCACTTCGCTCCATTTTTGGGCGACAAGATCATGCTCATCATTTTTGGCGGCGTGGTCTCGGGTCTGGGCGCTGCCATCGCACTTAAATCCGGCGCATCCACCGGCGGCACCGACTTTATCGCGCTGTGGGTTTCCAACCACACGGGCAAGACCATCTGGGGCGTCATCTTTGGTTTCAACTGCTTTATCCTGGCGATCTTTGGCTTTATGTTTGGCTGGGACAAGGCGGCGTATTCCATCGTGTTCCAGTTTATTTCGACCAAGACCATCGACAGTTTCTATCGTCGCTACGATCGCGTGACGCTGCAGATTACGACGCGCAAGGCAGACGAGGTCATGACTGCCTACGTAAACCATTTTCAGCACGGCATTAGCTGCGCCGAGGTCGTCGGCGGATACAGCCGCGAAAAGATGTACCTGCTGAACACCGTTGTTTCGACCTACGAGAGCCAGGACATTATCAAGTTGGTGTGCGACGTTGATCCCGGCGCCGTGATCAACGTGTTCCACACGCTCAACTTTGTGGGCGGCTGGTGGGGCGGTCATGTCGACGAGCCCATGCCCACGGCCGTTCCCGATCCCGACAAGCCCGCACGCATGGCCAGCAGGCAGGCGCGCCTCAGCGAACAGGACAGCCTGCAGCAGGACGACGGCAAGTAGGGTATTGGCATTTTGCCGGTCCTGCGCAACCCATCCGAACGAGCCCCCCGAAAGCCCCGTTGCTTTCGAGGGCTCTCGTTTGCCCAGATAAAACCTACCAAAATGAAGCTGTCGCTTTTTGGTAGGGAGGGTGTATCGTTTTATCAATATGAGGTAACATGAAACTAGACGTTATATACGTATTAGAAATTTAGCTATTTTGATAAGAGTGATCAGATATGCCTGCGCCCAAAAATGCACCGCTTTACCAGCAGATTTATGACGAAATCAAGGATGCGATCGAGAAAGGTGTTTATGCACCCAAGGAGCGTATTCCGTCCGAGCTTGAACTAGCCGAGCAGTACGAGGTGAGCCGTATTACGGTGCGCCGCGCTGTCGAGGAGCTGTGCTCCGATGGTTACCTGGTTAAGCAGCAGGGCCGCGGCACCTTTGTCTCCACGCCGCACATCAACCGCCAGTTTCACGCCTCGACGCTGCAGACGTTTACCGCGCTGTGTGCCGGCAACGGCATGAAGGCCGGTGCGCACGTGATCGATCGCCAGATCGTTCCGGCGCGCCAAAACGAGATGGAGTTCTTTGGCCTGCAGAAGGATGCGCTGCTGCTGCATATCAAGCGCGTGCGTACGGCCGACGGCGAGCCCATCTTTGAGGAGAACATCTTTGTGCCGTTTGACGCCTACCGTGAGCTGTTGACGGCCGATCTTGAGGACAAGTCGATTTTTGCCGAGGTCGAGCGTGTTGGCGGAACGCCGATTGTCTCGGTTGGCTACCGTACGGTCGAGGCCGTTCGAGCTAACGCCGAGCAGGCGGCCGAGCTGGGCATTGCTCCGCACGATCCGCTGCTCAACCTGCGTGCCGGCTTTACCGGTCCCGATGACGAGCCGGTTTTGATGGGTAAGCAGTACTACGTGGGATCGCGCTACGTTATGGTCATGTAAGTTACGCGGTTTTACCAAACCGCGTAACGGCTCGACGCTGCGCCTTTGGTTCCGCCGTTCTGCCGAACGACGGATTGGTCGACGCTGCAAGCCCGCCAGGGCGGCAATCTGCCTTTCAACTTCGGCGGCATGACCAGAAGGTCAATGCCGCCTCGTTTCAAGGCACCTTGCTCGCTCTGACGGGCTTTCGCTGTCGTTGCCAGAACATCGGCGTTGCCGCGGTCCAAAGTAGTCGTTGGACGTTCTTAAATGACTAGTCGTTGGGCGTTCTTGTATGACTAGTCGTTTAAGAACGTCCATCGACTAGTCTGGGCTGCGGTCGTGTGCTGCTGTCCCTGTGGCGGCGTATAATCGGCGGCAGATGACTTGGACGTTAGGAAACCATGACCGATAGCATGCAGCAGATGGCGCTCGACACGCTCGGCGCCTATTTTGGCTACACCTCGTTTCGCCCGGGACAGGATCGCATGGTGGATGCGATCCTTGCCGGCCGCGATGCGCTCGGCGTTATGCCCACAGGCGCCGGCAAGTCCATTTGCTACCAGGTGCCTGCGCTTATGCTGCCCGGCATCACCTTTGTGGTGAGCCCGTTGCTGTCGCTTATGGAGGACCAGACCCGCGCGCTGCTCGCGGCGGGTGCGCGCCCCAGTTATCTCAACTCCAGTCTTACCCCGGCTCAGCAAAATACCGTGCTCAAGCGGGCGCGCGAGGGCCGTTATCAGCTTATGTACGTGGCGCCCGAGCGCCTGCTCGAGCCGCGTTTTTTAGCCTTTGCGCAGGAAGCCGCGGTGGACGGCGGCATTGGCGTGCCGCTCGTGGCCATTGACGAGGCCCACTGCGTGAGCCAATGGGGCCAGGATTTCCGCCCCGCCTATCTGCAGATTCGCGAGTTCATCGATTCCCTACCGCAGCGCCCCATCGTGGCGGCCTTTACCGCCACGGCGACCGAGCGCGTGCGTGCGGACATTCAGCAGATGCTCGGTCTGCAAAACCCCGCGACGGTGGTGACGGGCTTCGATCGCAAGAACCTCTACTTTGGCTGCGAGGAGATGGGCGACAAGGCCAAGGCCGCGTGGGTGCGCGACTATGTGATTGCGCATTCGAGCGAGAGCGGCATCGTGTATTGCTCGACTCGCAAGACGGTCGATGCGCTGGCCGCGGAGCTTGCCGAGGCGCTGGGCCCCAGCGGCATTCGTGTGGGGCGCTACCATGCCGGCATGGGCAACGACGCCCGCCGCCAGAGCCAGCGTGCCTTTATCGACGACGACATCCAGGTGATGGTTGCCACCAACGCCTTTGGCATGGGCATCGACAAGCCCAACGTGCGTTACGTGATTCACAACAACGTGCCCGAGAGCATCGAGGCCTACTACCAGGAGGCGGGCCGCGCCGGCCGAGATGGCGACCCGGCCAGCTGCCATCTGCTGTGGAACGGTAACGATTTTCGCATGCGCCGCTTTTTGATCGACCGCGGCGACGCTGCCGACGAGGCGCTCGACGACGAGCAGCGCGCGTGGGCGCTCCAGAACCGTTATCGCCTGCTCAGCCAGATGGAGGGCTACTGCAATACCACCGGCTGTCTGCGCGAATACATGCTGCGCTACTTTGGCGACGAGGCCGCGGCCGAGCATGCGGCGGCCGCCGCGGGCGGCACGGCAGACGACGCCGAGGGCTGCGGCAACTGCAGCAACTGCCTCACGCAGTTCGAGGTCGAGGACGTCACCGGCATGGCCCGCGCCGCCGTGCGCTATGTGGCCACGCGACCCATGCGCTTTGGCAAGTCGCTGATCGCCGATGTGCTTCACGGCGGCAACACCGAGCGCATTCGCCAGATGCATCTGGACGAGGACCACGGCTACGGTGAGCTGTCGAGCGAATCGGTCGGACGCATCAAGGACATCATCGGCCAGCTGTGCGGTCGCGGTTATTTGGCCACCTCGCAGGGGCAGTACCCGGTCGTGGGACTGGGTCCGCGTGCCGGCGAGGTCGAGGACGAGGCGTTCGCCTTTACCGTTAAGCGTCGCGCGTCCAGGCGCAAGGCCTCGGCCCGCGCCCGCCGCGCCGTCGATCTGCTGCGCGAGGAGGCCGAGCTGGATCAGCGCCCGCGCGTTGGCGACGATGCCGAGCTGTTCGAGCGCCTGCGTGCCCTCCGCAAGGAGATCTCGACGGAGCTGGAGATGGCGCCGTATATGGTCTTTTCCGACAAAGCCCTGCGCGGCCTGTGCCGCCTGCGTCCACAGACGCGCGAGGAGCTGGTCCAGGTCAACGGCATTGGCGAGAAAAAAGCCGACGCCTTTGGCGAACAGTTTATGGCGGCGATTGAAGAGTTTGAGTCCGAGCATGCGCGGGATGGAGCGTAATGATGGCAGCCGATAGCAAGACCGAACGTTCCGAGCGCGCCGAGGTGCCCGCCGTGCCGCTGTACCAGCAGGTCATGGACGACCTAAAGGGCGAGATCGCGCGCGGCGTGTACCCTGCCGGCTCGCGCATCCCTGCCGAGATGGAGCTCGCGAAGTCCTACGGCGTGGGGCGTATCACCGTGCGCCGTGCCATCGAGGAGCTGTCGCGCGCGGGGTATCTCAACCGCCAGCAGGGGAGGGGCACGTTTGTGTGCGCCCCCAAGCTCAAGCGCAAGATTCGCCAGAAGGGTGACGTCCAGAGCTTTACTGAGGGTTGTGCTGCCAACGACATGGTGCCGGGTGCGCGTCTGGTGTCGCGCACG
>CABUAL010000032.1 GCA_902489515.1 uncultured Collinsella sp.
AGTGCGAGAGCTTGATCTGCTCGCGCTCAAAGCCGTCGAACTCCTTGTCCGTGAACACGCGGGTCATCTGACGTGCGCGGTCGGGACGGAAGTTGAAGAAAATAGCCGCGTCGCCCTCGTGGATGCCCTCGTTGTGGGCAGCGAAGGGCTCGACGAACTCGTCGCCGCGCGGGTCCTTCTCGTAGTAGGCCTTGATACCGGCAACGGGGTCGGTATCAGCATCGGACGCGTTGACCATGACGTCGTAGGCGCGCTGGATGCGCTCCCAACGGTTGTCGCGGTCCATCGCCCAATAACGGCCCGAGACGGTGGCAACGCGAGCGTCGCAACCGGTCTCCTCGGAAATCTTGGCCAGGAAGGCGCAGAACTCACTCATGTAACCGGCACCGGACTGCGGGTCAACGTCGCGGCCATCCATGAAGGCGTGGACGCGAACGGTCTTGACACCATGCTCGGCAGCCATCTTGACCAGAGCCTCGACGTGGTTCATGTGGGAGTGAACGCCGCCAGGGCTCATAAGGCCCATGAGGTGGAGAGTCTTGCCGTCAGCCTTGACATCGTCCATGGCCTTGACGAAAACCTCGTTCTTGGCGATGGAGCCGTCCTTGATGGCATTGTTGATGCGCGAAAGCTCCTGGAACACGATGCGACCGGCACCGATGTTGAGGTGACCCACCTCGGAGTTGCCCATCTGGCCGTCGGGAAGGCCCACGTCCTCGCCCGAAGCACCGAGCGTGGTGTGAGGATACTTCTCGTACAGGCCATCAAGGAAGGGCGTCTTGGCAGCGGCGACGGCGTTCTCGCCATCAGCCGGAGCCAGGCCGCAGCCGTCCATGATAATCAGGAGCGCAGGAAGATGACGTTGTGCCATATGTCCTACTCGCCTGCCTTGACGACCATAGAGGCGAAGTCGGCAGCCTTGAGCGAAGCGCCGCCCACGAGGGCGCCGTCAACGTCGGGCTTGGCGACGAGCTCGGCGATGTTACCGGGCTTGGCGGAACCACCGTAGAGAACGCGGATGCCGTTGGCGAGCTCCTCGCCGAACATCTCCTTGAGGGTCTCACGGATAGCGCCGCAGACCTCCTGAGCGTCCTCGGCGGTAGCGGTCTTGCCGGTGCCGATGGCCCAGATGGGCTCATAGGCGACGACGACCTGCTTGGGGCAGGTGATCTCAAGACCAGCAAGGCCAGCCTTGACCTGGTTCACGACGTGCTCGACATAGGTGCCGGCCTCGCGGACCTCGAGGGACTCGCCGCAGCAGAAGACGGGAACAAGGCCGGCGGCAACGAGAGCCTTGGCCTTCTTGTTCTGGTCCTCGTCGGTCTCGTGGAAGTAGTCGCGACGCTCGGAGTGACCGATGATGCAGTAGGTGCAGCCAGCGGACTTGAGCATGTCGCAAGAGGACTCACCGGTGAAGGCACCCTTGGCCTCCCAGTACACGTTCTGTGCACCGAGGGCGATGGGGGCAGCCTGAATGCGGTCATGAACCGTGGTGATGTCGATGGTCGGAGGGCAGACGAGTACCTCGACGCCAGCCGGAACCTCGGGCAGAGCCTGAGCCAGCTCGTCGGCGAGCTTGGCAGCCTCGGCGACGTCGTTGTTCATCTTCCAGTTACCAGCGATAAGAAGGGTGCGTTTAGGCATCGAGAAGCGCCTCCACTCCGGGCAGGGCCTTACCCTCGACGAGCTCCATGGAAGCGCCACCGCCGGTGGAAATCCAGCTCATCTTGTCGGCCAGGTTGAACTTGTTGACAGCTGCGACAGAGTCGCCACCGCCGATGATCGAGGTGCAGTCGGCCTCGGCAACAGCCTCGGCGATAGCCTGGGTGCCGTGAGCGAAGTTGTCGAACTCGAAGACGCCCATGGGGCCATTCCAGAACACGGTCTTGGCGCCCTTGACGGCCTCGGCGTAGAGCTCCTCGGTCTTGGGGCCGATGTCCATGCCCTCACGATCGTCGGGGATAGCGTCGGAAGCGACAACCTCGGGGACAGCGTCCTCGCCAAAGTGATCGGCAACGCGGTTGTCGATGGGGAGCAGGATCTTGACGCCCTTCTCCTCGGCCTTCTTGAGCATCTCGCCGGCGCGCTCGACCCAGTCCTCTTCCTTGAGGGACTGACCAACGGACAGGCCCTGAGCCAGGAAGAAGGTGTAGGCCATGCCGCCACCTATGATCAGGGTGTCAGCGGAGTCGATGAGGTGATCGAGAACGCCGATCTTGGAGGAAACCTTGGAACCGCCGACGATGGCGACGAAGGGGCGCTCGGGCTCGGAGAAGATGCCGGTCAGCGTGTCGACCTCCTTCTCGAGCAAGAAGCCGGCGACGGCAGGCAGGTAAGCGGCGGGGCCCACGACGGAACCCTGGGCGCGGTGAGCGGTGCCGAAGGCATCGAGAACGAAGACGTCACCATAGGAAGCGAGCTTCTTGGCGATCTCGGGATCGTTCTTCTTCTCACGCTTGTCAAAACGGACGTTCTCGAGAACGAGGACCTTACCCGGCTCGACGGCGGCGACAGCCTCAGCAGCCTTCTCGCCGTAGGTGTCGGCGACAAAGGCAACGTCGAGACCAGAGAGCTCAGCGAGCTTCTTGGCGACGGGCTCGAGGGACAGCTCGGGCTGGAAGCCGGTGCCCTCGGGACGACCGAGGTGGCTCATGAGGATGACGCGAGCATTGTGCTCAACGAGGTAGTTGATGGTGGGCAGGGCAGCCTTGATACGGGTGGTGTCGCCAACGACGCCATCCTTGATAGGCACGTTAAAGTCAACGCGGACGAGAACGCGCTTTCCGTCGACATCGATGTCGCGGACGGTCTTCTTGGTAAAGGCCATGTTTGCTTCTACCTTTCGTACGTGTCTGCCTCCCATTACGGCAGACGATTTCTTATAAAAAGGGCGCGACCCTAGGGTGTAAGCCCTATAAGGCCGCGCCCTTCTTTAGACGCTCAACGAGCTATTCGCTAAAAGCTAAATTAAGCAACGAACTTCTCGAAGTACTTGATGGTGCGGACCATCTGAGAGGTGTAGGAGTTCTCGTTGTCGTACCAAGAGGTGACCTGAACGAGGGTCTGGCCGTTGCCGAGGTCAGAGCACATGGTCTGAGTGGCGTCGAAGATGGAGCCGTGGGTCTCGCCGACGATGTCGCGGGAGACGATCTGGTCCTCGTTGTAGGCGAAGGTCTCGGAGATGGTCTCGGCGTAGGCCTTCATGGCAGCGTTGACCTCGTCGACGGTGACCTTCTTGTCAACGACGGCGTAGAGGTTGGTCAGCGAGCCGGTCGGCGTCGGGACGCGCTGGGCGGCACCGATGAGCTTGCCGTTGAGCTCGGGGAGAACCAGGCCGATGGCCTTGGCAGCGCCCGTGGTGTTCGGGACGATGTTCTCGGAGCAGGCGCGGGAGCGACGGAAGTTGCCCTTGCGCTGCGGGCCGTCGAGCGGCATCTGGTCGCCGGTGAAGGCGTGGATGGTGGTCATGATGCCGGACACGATGGGAGCGAAGTCGTTCAGACCCTTGGCCATCGGGGCGAGGCAGTTGGTGGTGCAGGAAGCAGCGGAGATGATGTTGTCCTCAGCGGTCAGCGTCTCATGGTTGACGTTGTACACGATGGTGGGCAGATCGCTGCCGGCCGGAGCGGAGATGACGACCTTCTTGGCGCCAGCGTTGATGTGGGCCTGAGCCTTAGCCTTGCTGGTGTAGAAGCCGGTGCACTCGAGAACGACGTCGACGTCAAGGTCGCCCCAAGGCAGGTTGTTAGCGTCGGCCTCCTTGTAGATCTTGATCTCCTTGCCGTCAACGGTGATGGAATCCTCGCCAGCAACGACCTCGTGATCGCGAGCGTAGTTGCCCTGCGTGGAGTCGTACTTCAGCAGGTAAGCGAGCATATCGGGAGAGGTGAGGTCGTTGATAGCGACGATCTCGGAGCCCTCATGACCGAACATCTGACGGAAAGCCAGACGACCGATGCGACCGAAGCCGTTAATAGCAACCTTTACTGCCATTGTGTCTCCTTTCGTAAGGCCCCCGCGAGCTACAGCGCCCGCCGTTGAGGCCCACAAACTAACCACTCGCCTAATATACCTTTTTTTTGACTTGAATTTCACGAGAATGCTCGAAATTGAAAATCAAATTTACGTTAAAACGTTTTAAAGAGTAAAACAGCAGTTAAATCCGTATAGTAGCAGTTTCGCTCAACTACCTGTTTGCTTCAATGAGCTTTTCAAGCCTCAAAACACGATGGTAGAGGGCCGACTTCGACAAGGGAGGGTCGGCCATCTCGCCCAGATCGCGCAGCGACAGATCGGGATAGCGCTCGCGCAGGTCGCAAAAGACCGCCAAGGCGTCCGGAAGCGTGTCGCGCAAACCTCGCTGTTCGAGCTCATCGATCAACGCAAGCTGATGCTGGGCGGCACCCGCACTTCTGGTCTGATTGGCCAGCTCGGCATTCACGCGACGGTTCACATCGTTCTTAACCAACTTGACCGCGCGCGCCTCCTCGATCTCGGCAACGCTGCGCTTGGCACCAATCAGCTTTAAAAGATGCTCAATCTCCTCGGCACTCTTAATGTAGACAGCAAAGGACCCGCGCCGCGCGTTAACGCGCGCATGGACCCCAATCTGCTCCAATAGATCGCAAAGGCCCCGTGCATACTGCTCGCCCTGCACCGCGATCTCCAAATGAAAGTCGCCGCGGGGATCGGCCACGAAACCGCCGGCGATGAGCGCGCCGCGAATGTAGGCAAGCCTGCAGCAGGGACGGGCAACGATGTGCCGGGGAACACCAGCGACGAGCCCTCCCCTACGGTCGAGAATGCCCAGCAGCACCAGAGCCTTATCCAAATCGGGCTGATCAGGCAAGGTGATGAGGTAGTTTCGAACCTTATGCAATACAGATTTACGGACGGTGAACTCCGTTTTGAGCTTAAGGATACGATGCGTCAGCGTGATCATCGTGCGCGCGACGGCTCCCGTCTCAGTCGCAACCGTCAAACGATACCGCCCAGAGCCGGTAAGCGAGAGCGTACCGCTCACGCGCGTGAGGGCGGCAAGCGTCGACAAGTCGCAGTATTCACATTCGGGTTCGCAGCGCGCGAGCTCGTCACGCACCTCGGCGGTAAACGACATGCAGGCCTATGCTTTCGTGTTGGCGCGCGACAGGTCGCGGTGGGAAATGCTCACGTGATATTGGGCACCTTCCAAATAACGTGCCGTGGCCTCGGCGATGGCAACGCTGCGGTGTTGACCGCCCGTGCAACCGATGGCGATAGAAAGCTGCGGCTTGCCCTCCGCGATATAGCCGGGCATGACCGTATCGAGCAGCTGCGTCCAGGCCTTCCAGAACTCCTGGGTCTTGGGATGGTCCAGAACAAAGTCGGAGACTTTCTTATCGAGGCCGGTCATGGTGCGCATCTCGGGATCGTAGAACGGATTGGGCAGGAAGCGGACGTCGATCATAATGTCCGCCTCGACGGGCATACCGTGCTTAAAGCCAAACGAGAACACGTGGACGTCCATGAGCTGCTGGTCGGACAGCTCGGAAAATGCCATACGTAGCTTGTTGCGCAGCGCAGAGGTGCGCAGACGGCTCGTGTCGATAATCATATCGGCTCGGTCGCGCACGCCCTGAAGCTGCAGGCGCTCGCGCTGAATGGCATCGGCCGTAGTCTCCCCCGGCTTGGCAATGGGATGACGGCGGCGATTTTCGCTGTAGCGACGAATCAGCACCTCGTCAGAAGCCTCCAGGAACACGATGTCGCAGCTCATCTCGCGCTCTTCGAGCGCGGCGACCGCATCGAGCAACTCGTCAAACAGTCCCTGGCTACGCAAATCGCAGGTGACGGCGAGATGCCTGCCCACGCCCGTATTGATGCCGACGAGCTCGGCAAGCTGGGCGATGAGACGCGGAGGCAGGTTATCAATGCAAAAATAGCCCATGTCCTCGAACACGTGCATGGCCTGTGTGCGGCCCGATCCGGACATTCCGGTGATGATAACGATATCGGGGATGCGCTCCGAGCGCTCCGCCGCATCCATGGCATCTCCCTTTTGCATGTGTTGCCTCCCGAAAACAAGCGCGGGACCCAGCAACCCGGATCCCGCGCGGTCAATTGCCTATATTGAGTATACCGCCCCGAGCGGATACGAGGCCTGTCTTACGCCTCAAGCGCAGCCTTGAACCAACTCGTAATACTCGTGGGGTGCGTGATGGCGGTGCCGACGACAACGGCCCAGGCGCCAGCATCAATCGCGGCGCGAGCCTCCTCGGGCGTGTGCACGCGGCCCTCGCAGATGATGGGAAGACCGGGGAATTCCTCGGTCGCCTGACGCAGGAGCGGCAGGTCGGGGCCATCGGCCATGGTGCAGTCGATGGCGGCGACACCGTGAGAAAGCGTGGTGGATACCAGGTCGAAGCCCATATCAACCGCACGGCGAATGTCCTCGATGGTGGCACAATCCGCCATCAGGAGCACACCCTCCTCGTGCAGCGGGCAGAAGGTATCCTCGACCGTCTTGCCATCGGGGCGCGGACGATCGGTGGCGTCGATCGCCACGATATCGGCACCGGCAGCAACGCAGGCGCGAGCGTGACGCAGCGTCGGCGTGATGTAAACGCCCTCGTGCCCATCCTTCCACAGGCCGATAACAGGAACCTCACAGCGACCCTTAATGGCGGCAATGTCAGCAAGGCCCTGGCAGCGAATGGCGGCGGCGCCACCGAGCTCGCAAGCGCGAGACATTTGAGCCATGGTCTCGGGCGTACGAAGCGGCTCGCCCATATACGCCTGAACGCTCACGACGAGCTTGCCCTTCAGGGACTGGATCAAAGGATCAACGGTCATGTTCGACTCAACCTTTCTCAAAAACAGCCTTCTGAGACACCGCACCTTGACGTTCAAACCGTCGCTCGCGTACCGAAGTACGCTTCGCTCCTCTTTCACGTCAATCTGCGGCACCTCAGAAGGCGCACTTGGTAGCTATGTTTATTTCAACGACGCAAGAAGGTGTTCGGCGGCACCGATGAGCGGAGCATCGCCCTCCAGAGAACCGATGAGGATCGGCGTGTCCTGAAGCGGATCGAGCGCCTGGCTGGCATAGCCCTCGTGCACCGAATCCTTCCAAGTCTGTGAACGCCAATCGGGACCTTGGTGAATCACGCCGCCCGAAAGCACGATGACCTCGGGGTCCAGGATGTTAGCGAGCGAGCCCAAGCTGGCACCCAGCGCAAAACCGGCGTCATGGATGACCTCGGTCGCCTTTGCGTCGCCCGCGCGGCACAGGTCGTTCACATCGCGACCGACCGAAGGACGGCTGGGGTCGACGCGACCAAAGCGCTCATCGTACATTCGACCAATGGAAGTGCCCGAAGCAACCGACTCCAGATGGCCGGAACGCCCGCAGGCGCAGGGAATGCCGGCGGCAGCCGAGCACTCGATGTGGCCCATATGACCGGCAGCACCGTGGAAGCCCTGCATCACGCGGCCGTTCTCGACATATGCGCCGCCGATGCCCGTACCGATGCCCAGACACAAGACGGAGAACTTGCCCTTGCCGACGCCCCAGTGGGCCTCGCCCAGAGCATGAGCCTGCACGTCGCCCACCACGGCAACGGGAAGACCAAGGTCCTCGCGCAGACGCGGCCCCAACTGAACGCCAGACCAGCCGGGCATGATCTCGTTGGCGTAGGCGATGGCGCCCGTCTTGGGGTCGACGACACCGGCGGCGCCAATACCGATACCGAGGACCTCGACATCGGGGTTCGCCTCGAGAGCAGCCTTGATGGACGCCTCGATGCGCTGGAAAACTGCCTCGCCGCCTTCTTGGGCCTCGGTGGGAACCTCGGCTTCAAAGACCGGATGGGGCACGCCGCCATCAGCCGGATACTCCATAATGGCAGTCGCAATCTTGGTGCCGCCGATATCGACGGAGCAAACGTACTTGTTCTCCATGTCGCTCTCCTTAGGAGATATAAACAACTACAGGAAATGAAGGCGGCGTTATCGCCGCAGCTTGGTAAAGGTTTCCCGAGTGCCCGAGGTTGGGGTGAAAGCGGTCGGGCGTTGACCTAATGGGTCACGCTCGACCGCTTGAGCCCCAAGATCGGGTGCCCGGGGAAGCTTTACAGGAGACCGTTGTCCTGGAGGACCTTCCTAATCGCCTCGACATTCTCGCCGGTCATGGCCTTCACCGGGCGCGGCATGGTCGGGCTGTCGAAGATGCCCATGAGGTTCATAGCGGTCTTGAAGGCGCCGACGCCACCGGCATAGCCCTGGACGCCCGAGGTGACATCCCAGATGTGGGAGATCTCATTGAGACGATCCTGCTCGGCCTTGACGGTAGCCCAGTCACCAGCCTGAGCGGCCTTCCACTGACGCACGTAGCCCTCGGGCTCAACGTTGGCGAGACCCGGGACGGAACCGTCAGCGCCGCCGAGATAGGCGCCGTCGACAACAACCTCGTGACCGGTGAGGATGCTCATCGGATGGCCGTTCTTCTCGTTCTCCTGAACGAGGTAGCGGAACGAGATGTCATCACCCGAGGAATCCTTGACGCCAGCAAGGACGCCCTCGGCGCCGAGCTTGGCAAGGAGCTTCCAGGGGAGCTTGGTGTGAACGCAAACGGGAATGTCATAGGCAAAGATGGGCAGGTCGAGCTCCTCGTGCAGGATGCGGAAGTGCTCCTCGACCTCGGTCATACCCTGCAGGGCATAGAACGGGCAGGTGGCGACGAGGGCATCGGCGCCCAGCTCCTGGGCGACCTTGCCGTGCTCAATCATGCGCTCGGTCTCGGTATCGATGATGCCGACCAGAACAGGCACACGGTGGTCGACGATACGAACGGCCTCGGCGATAATCTGGCGACGGCGCTCATCGGTGGAGAAGACGACCTCGCCCGAAGACCCCAAGAAGAACAGACCATCGACGCCGGCATCGATCATGCGGTTGATGCTGCGCTCAAAGGAGGCAACGTCGAGCTGGTGGTCTTCGGTATCGGGAACAACGACGGGAGGGATAACGCCGGTGAATTTCTGAGTTGCCACAAGAATCTCCTTAGCTGTCTGGCGAGCGGCCCTATGCCGCTCACTCTTGTTGGCAGTGTCCAGGCCGTCTAGGCCAAAGAACACGGATAGAACGTTTGGTTAAAGAAGTCGACGACTTCGTTTTCGAACGCGTTAATACGCTCATGAGCGTATTTGGCATAGATGATATGCCTCCGGTCACACTCAAGACCGTTGAATACGGCAAACTGACCCTTGGGGTCGCTCACGGTATCCATGAGCGACGTGCCCATGAGCACCGATCCGCGCACCCGAGACGACAGAGCCTCGAGGCCACCGGGAATTGGATTGGCAACCGCCGTGCAGGCAAGTCCGCGCTCGTCCAGAGCAGAAACCGCCAGCGCGACACCGCCGCCAAGACCCTCGCCCCATGCAAAAATGCGATCGGGATCCATGCCATCAAGATTGCGCGCGACCTTCGCCAACGCGCAGCCCCAACGGACGCGCTTGACAAAAGCGGGCGAAGCAATCCCCCACTGCAGGTCGTCCGCACCAGCAACATCGTCATCCAGCGCGAGAACGGCATACCCCATGGCGGCAAATCTCGTCATGTGATGCCAGCCGCGCACAGGCCGATCGATGTCGTGGAACATCAGGCACAGCGGCACGCGCTCAGATACTCGGGCACGACCGACAGGCTCGATCAAACGAGCGTGAATCGCATCGTCACCGAGCTCAAAGGAGACCTCCGAGTAACGGGCGCAGGGGTTAACAAAGTCAATCGCCGTAATGGCCAGGCCTTGAATCTCAAGATTCGAAGCGCATGTCTCTAAATCAGAAACATCTGCCTGGACATCACCGCGCCAGTCCCGATATTCTGCGAGCCTTGACGAAACCGTTCCAGGAATTCCCACAAGCCCGGGGACAATCAGCTCGTCAACATTGCTCTCGCACTTAGACATGAGCCTCCCCTCCCTTGCAGAAAAACGGAATGATCAAATCGTCAAAATCCTGAATCTCCTCGTGGCCAAAGCCTTCAAAGAACTCATGACGCTTTTCGCAGGTCAGGTTGTTATAGACCGCAAACTGCGTCGCTGGCGGACAGACGATATCGGCTGTGCCGGTGCCAAACAGCACGGGGCATTTGACCATAGGGGCAAAGTTCTTGGAATCGAAGTACGCCAGTTTGGCATAGGCCTCCTCAATACGAGTCGAGTCCTCGTCAAACCAACGCGACCAATAACGCAGGCCTTCATAAGCGATATCGTCGGCATCCAGATCCCAAACAAGGCGGAAATCCGACAGGAAGGGATAGAGGATGGCAGCGCGATTGATAAGCTCACTATTAAGCGCGCAGGTCGCAATGCCCAAACCGCCGCCCTGCGATGCGCCGTTCACAAATACGCGGGAAAGATCGATGCCCTCGAGCTCGCGAACAATACGGCACAGAATGCGGATATCCTGGTGCAAGCGGACATAGTAAAGATTGGCCGGGTCGCCGTCGATACCGGCGACGATATGCCCAGCAACCGTCGTGCCTTCAAATCCACCAATATCCTCGGAGGGGCCACCCTGGCCAGGACAATCGAGAGCGATGAGTGCCATGCCCATGCCCGCAAACGACGCCTGCTCGAACCAGCTGCGGCTTGCACCCGGATAGCCGTGGAACTGTAGCACCAGCGGCACGGGCTCGTCCGAAACCGGCTGGAGATACTTGGCATGCAGGCGTGCACCGCACATGCCGGTATACCAGAGGTCGAAAAGCTGGCAGGTCGCGGCATCGTTGACCGATGCCGTCTCGATCGCATAGTCAAGCCCGACGGCGTCGGCCTCGGCCATGCGGTCCTTCCAAAAGAGATCGAAATCCGATGGACGGGGCATAGCGCCTCGATATTCACCAAATTGCTGTTGTAGCTCCTGAGCACTTGGCATGGCTCGTGAACCCAACCTTTCGAAATCGCAACGGAGGTATATCTCTGACGACATCATCGTTATGAATGGCGGCAAGATCG
>CABUAL010000033.1 GCA_902489515.1 uncultured Collinsella sp.
TGCCGTGCGTTCGGGTGTGACGACGATTACCTCGCCGGTGCGTTTTGTGGGCTCGGCTGTGGCTGCGCCCTTTAACGCAATCGGAAACGTGTTCTCTAACCTTACGGCTTCGCAAGACACCCTCGACGAGCTTAAGAAGCAAAACGAGGTCCTGACGTCAAAGGTCGCTGAGCTCTCGGAGGCTCAAAAGACCGCCGAGCGACTCGAGAGCCTGGTCGGTCTTCAGTCGACCTACAACCTCAAGTCCACCGCGGCTCGCATTGTCGGCGCGTCGGGCGATGCCTGGACCTCGACCGTTACCATCGACAAAGGCTCTGCCGACGGTCTTACCATCAACATGCCCGTGACGAGTTCTGCCGGTGTCATCGGTCAGATTATCGAGGTTTCGGCCAAGACCTCCACCGTCCGTCTGATTAGCGATGAGAACTCGGGCGTGTCCGCCATGGTGCAGGATACGCGCGCTCAGGGTATGCTGCAGGGGCAGCCCGACGGTACCCTGCGCCTGGAGCACGTGAGTGTCGATTCCGACGTGAAGGTGGGCGACATCATCGTGACCTCGGGCATCGGCGGCGTATTCCCCAAGGGCCTGCCGCTCGGTACGGTCTCGTCGGTGGAGAAGTCTGCCAACGATGTGTACTACACCATCGTCGTGCGCGCCCAGACAACGGCCGAAAACAACGAGGAAGTGCTGGTCATTACGTCGCTGACCGATGAGCAGTCGGCTTCGGACGAGGATGTGAGCAGCGCCAACAGTACGCCGCAGGGCACCTCGCGCGATGCGGCCACCAAGTCCAAAGACGAAAGCTCGGATGAAAGCTCCGATGCGTCCGACACGACTGACTCGGGCTCGAGCGAATAGGGAGGCATGTCCATGGATCTACACGAACAGGGGACTGGCTCCCGCACTTTTGCGATTGCCGCCATTGTCTGCGTCCTGCTGCAGGCGGGCTTGGCGCCGCAGATCTCCATCGCGGGCGGTCGCGTCAACTTTATGATTATCCTGGTGTGCCTGAGCGTGTTTTCGGGCGATCCCACGCGGGCCGTCATCTGCGGTTTTTGCAGCGGCCTGTTCTACGACCTGTCGGCAGCCGTGCCGGTGGGCGTGATGTCGCTGTTGCTGACAGTGGGCAGCTTTGCCCTGACACACAGTGCCGCCGGTCAGACGGGCGGCACCCCGAGCGCTCGCGGCATCACGGTGGGCGCCTTTGCGCTTGCCATTAACGTGATCTACAGCATTATCTTGCTGTTTATGGGACTGGAATCGAGTTTTGTCGTGGCGATCTTTGGACATGCCCTGCCGTCTTCGATTCTGACCGGCCTGGTCGCCGTTCCGTTTTTGATGTCCGGCGTCGCGCCGCAGTCTGGCTATGGGTTCTCCGCGCGCGGTGGGCGTCAGACGGGTATGCGCTTTAAGCCCAAGACCCGCAAGCTCAAATAGGGGAGGCCTGTAGATGTCTTCCCAGTTGACGGTTGTTGTCGCCGGTATCGTGCTGGTCGTGGCCATTGTGGTCGCGCTGGTCATCATGCGCCGCGGCGACTCCCGCTCCTGCTTGTCGTAGTAGTCCGACGAGACCATCGGCGACAACAACCGTCAACTGGGAAGACATCCGCGGGCGTGGGTGCGATGTTTGCCGCGCTTGCCGTTAAACTGTGGGGCATGCAGATGGTCTCGTCGGACTACTACGACAAGCAGGCCAAGAGCAATCAGACCCGTACCGTTACCACGCCTGCCGTTCGTGGCCGCATCTTGGACCGCAACGGCGTCGCGCTGGTGCAAAACCGCCCCTCGCTCGCCGTCGTCGCCTATCGCGACCTTGCCGACGACAAGGTACTGGTGCGTCATCTTGCCAACGTGCTCGGCATGCCGTATATCGCGGTGCTGCGCAACATCCAGGACAATTCCGAAGGCGCGCAGAGCCTGCATACGATCGCGACTGACGTGCGCCGCTCTACTGTCGCCTTCATTCAGGAGCACGCCGGTGAGTTTCCCGGCGTGAAGATTGCCGAGCGCACCGAGCGCCAGTACCCGTATGGTGAGACCGCCTGCCATATCTTGGGCTATACCGGCACCATTACCTCCGAGCAGCTCGAGACGCAGAATAAGAAGTCGTCGGACGGCAACGATAACGCGGCTGGTCAGATCTCGTATCAATCGGGTGATATTGTGGGCCAGGCGGGCGTAGAGATTTACTACGAAAATCTGCTGCAGGGCATTCGTGGTGAGCAGACGGTGAAGGTCGATGCCTCGGGCAATGTGACCGGTCAGGCCGGCGCCGTGCCCGCCAAGGCCGGCTCCGACATTAAGCTCACGCTTGACCTCAAGATTCAGCAAGCCTGCGAGTCGGCGCTTGCAAGTGCCATTGAGCTCGCTAAGACCACAGGCCACAGCGACGCCGGCAACGGTGCCGTGGTGTGCCTCGACCCCAATAACGGCGAGATTCTGGGCATGGCCAGCGAGCCCAAGTTTGATCCGTCCGTGTTTATCGGCGGCGTCTCCAATGATGTTTGGACCGAGCTCAACGATGACGAGGGTTCGCATCCGCTGCTCAACCGCGCCATTAGCGGCCAGTACATGTCGGCTTCGACCATTAAGCCGCTCTCGGCCTTGGCGGGCCTTGAGTTTGGAACGTACACGTCGAGTCAGACGACCAACTGCACGGGGTATTGGACCGGCTTGGGCAAATCTTGGGGAAAATACTGCTGGCTGCACTCCGGCCACGGCACGATGACGCTGCAGTCCGGTATCGCCAACTCCTGCGACCCCGTGTTCTACGATATGGGCAAGGCGTTTTTCTACAACGACCAGCATCCCGAGGGCCTGCAAGAGGTCTTTCGTCGCTGGGGCCTGGGCAAGACCTGCGGTATCGATCTGCCGAGTGAGGGTGCGGGACGTATTCCCGATGCCGAGTGGAAAGAGTCTTACTTTACCGACGCATCTGCCGAGGACCGCAAGTGGAATGCCGGCGATATGACCAACATTGCCATCGGCCAGGGCGACATCCTGGTGACGCCCCTGCAGATGGCTTGCGCCTATATGGGTCTTGCCAACGGCGGCAAACAGTACGTGCCTCACGTGTTTTTGTCAGCCGTGTCGCGCGATGGCGACGGTGACGCCTACAAGTACAACGGCAAGGGCAAGAAGAAGCGCCTGGAGGCCAAGATCAACAGCGATTCGGATTTGGCTCTTGTTCGCAACGGCATGCACGATGTGATTTACTCCGCGTCGACTTCGACCGCCGCGCACTTTAACTCCCTGACCCCTACGGTCTACGGCAAGTCCGGTACGGGCGAGAAGAGCGGCGAGGACGATTACGCGTGGTTTTGCGCCTACGCGCCGGCCGATGATCCCAAGTACGTGATTGTCACTGTCTTGGAACAGGGCGGTGGCGGCTCCGATACCGCCCTGCACGTCGTGCGCGATGTCCTCGGTGCGATTTATGACGAGCCCGACACGTCGACGGCCACGGGCGATTCCTCGGTTCGATAGGAGGTTGCGATGGACTTTTCGCCGGCGGACCTGTTCCGCTCAACCAAAACCGGCTCTCGCAGCAGCCTGGACCGCGTCAACAAGCAACTTTCGGCCTCGCGCGGCACGTTTCGCCAAAAGGTGCATATCGGTGTGCTCGTGGCCACTGTGGCGCTCGTCGCCTACGGTGCCATCATCATCTGGTCGGCTTCGCAGTTTAAGGCCGATGCTTCGTTCTCACGCCATCTGCTGGGAATCGGCATCGGAGCGGTGCTGGCGGTGTTGGTCTGGCGTACCGACCTGCGCGGTATTTCCAATTTCTCGACGGCGTTGCTCGTCATCGACCTGATCGTGATCTTCTCGCCCAAGATTCCGGGCCTGTCCTATACGGGCGGTCTGGGCATGACGGGCTGGATCAAGATTCCCGGTATCGGTTTGACGTTCCAGCCGGTTGAGCTTGCCAAGCTCATCACCATCTTCTTTATTGCTACGCTTGGCTCGCAGTATAACGGTCGCATCGATACCGTTCGCGACTACGTCAAGCTCTGCGGCATGCTGTCCATTCCGTTTTTGGCCGTCGTTGCCATGGGCGACCTGGGCTCGGGCCTGGTTGTGTTGGTTTCGGGCGCCATCGTCATTTGTATGAGCGGCGCACGCCGCGAATGGGTGCTGTCGACCCTGGCCCTGCTCGTGGGCCTGGTGGCCCTCGTTCTGGCGCTCGATTCGGTTTTTGATTCGTTGCTCGGCCACGATGTGCTCATCAAGCAGTATCAGATGAACCGTCTGACGGTCTTTATCGACCCCGATAATGCCGATTCGGACGATGCCTACAACCTGCAGCAGTCGCTTATCGCCGTTGGCTCGGGCGGCTTCTTTGGTAAGGGTTTGGGCCATGCGACGCAGTCGGCCGGCGGCTTTCTGCCTGAGTTCCACACCGACTTCGTCTTCGCCTTCCTGTCCGAGACCTTTGGCTTTTGCGGCTCCTTTTTGCTCCTGTGCCTCTACGTGCTGCTGATCTTTTCGACGATTCGCGTCGCCTTTAAGTGTGAGTCGCTGTTTTTGCGTCTTTCGTGTGTGGGCATCGTTGGCATGTGGGCGTTTCAGACTTTCGAAAACATCGGCATGTGCATCGGCATGATGCCGATTACCGGTATTCCGCTACCGTTTATTAGCTTCGGTTCGTCTTCGATGATGATTCAGCTGCTGACGGTGGGTATCGTACAATCCATATGGCGGCATCGTTCGGGCGCCGCGTAACCGCTGGAGGGGTTTGCTATGAAAATTCCCGTAGATAAGCTGACCCGCGCTTTTAAGATGGGCGCGTCCGTTAAGAAGGATTCCGATACGCCGGTGCGCGTCTCGGTCTATCTGGATTCGTCCGCCTCGCGCTTTCTGGCCGAGACGGTGCGTGACGCCTTTGTGCCGCAGACGACCTCGGGCATTGTGCGCGTCGAGCGTCTCGGGGAGGAGCGAATTGCTCCAAAGACCGATACCGATGTGGTGCTGGTGCTCTCGTGTGGTTCCGACCGCTTGGAGAGTGCCGTGCAGGAGCTCGTGATCGCCGGCGCGCCCGTGTGCGTGCTTGCCGAGTCTGCTGTGGAGGTGCCGTTTATCGAGGAGTCTACGCCCATGCTCGGCGTGGTAGCGGCAACCGATAAGACGTATCTGCTCGAGACGCTTGCCCGCTGGATTCTCGATCGCACCGACAAGGAAACGGCTTTTGCGGCGAACTTTGCCTTCATGCGCATCGCGGCCGCCAATCGTATCATCACCTCGTGCGCGCTCACCAATATGGCGACCGGCGCGCTGGTGTTTTTGCCGGGCGCCGATTATCCCGTTATGGCGCTGGCGCAGGTGGGCATGCTCTTTGAGCTCGCTGCCGTCTTTGGACGCGGCATTAAGCCCGAGCGCGGCTACGAGGTCGCGGGCGTGCTTGCCGGCGGTCTTGTGATCCGCGCGGTCACCCGCGCGCTCGTCAAGCAGACGCCGCATATTGGGTTTGCCGTCAAGGCGCTCACTGCTGCCGCGGGCACCTATGGCATGGGCCGTGCGCTCGTTTCGCTCTACGAGCGCGATGTCGACTACAGCCGTGCCAACGAGGTGGTCACTGCCGCGTTCTCCCGCGTTCGCGATCTGGTGACCACGGTCGCGGGCGCTACCCGTCCTATGGCGTCCTATCAGGACGCATCAGATCTCGCTGCTTAGGGGTTTTCCGTTGCGCGTTGCATACCAAGATTGTTTTCATTTAATTGAGCCGTTGCTCGCCAAGGTCGAGAAGCCGAGTCGCTATATCGATCACGAGTGGGGTACGCTTTCCAAGGCCGATGCCGACTACCGTTGCTGCCTGATCTATCCGGATGTGTACGAGGTCGGTCTGCCCAACCAGGGTATCGCCATCCTCTACAACATCCTTAACCAGGCTGAGGGTATCTCCTGCGAGCGTGGCTATGTGCCGTGGCCCGATATGGGTGACGCCATGCGCGAGGCGGGCATTCCGCTGCTCTCGCTCGAGGGAGCAGCGCCGGTCGCTTCGTTTGATATCGTCGGTCTGCATGTGCCGCACGAGATGGCGGTGACGAACTTTCTCGAGGCACTCGACCTCGCTGGTATTCCGCTGTTAGCGGCTGACCGCACCGAGGACGACCCCATTATCATCGCCGGCGGCCCCTCGGTGTACAACCCCGAGCCGTACGCGGCCTTCTTCGATGCCATCCTCATCGGTGAGGGCGAGGAATCGCTGCTCGAGACCTGCCAGCTGCATCGCCGCCTGCGTGACGAAGGGGTCCCGCGCGTGCAGATTGTCGAGCAGCTTGCATCCATTTCCGGCAACTACGTGCCATCGCTCTATGAGGTTCGTCACGACGAGCCCTGCTCGCCGCATGGCTACACCGTGCCGCGTGAAGGCAAGGATGCGCCGACCGTGGTCTACAAGCGCGTCGTCGAGGATTTCGGCGCCACGAATCCGCTGTCGCAGTCGTGCGTGCCCTATGCGCAGCTGGTTCACGACCGCCTGTCTATCGAGATCCTGCGCGGCTGCGCCCGCGGCTGTCGTTTTTGCCAGGCCGGCATGACGTATCGTCCGGTGCGCGAGCGCTCGGCCGACCAAATCGTCTCGTCGGTGATTCAGGGTCTGGAAAAGACCGGCTATGACGAGGTGTCGCTGACCTCGCTCTCCACGACCGACCACTCCTGCATTCGCGACGTGCTCGGCAGGCTCAACCGTCGCCTGGAGGATACGGGTATTCGCGTGTCTATTCCGTCGCAGCGCCTGGATTCGTTTGGCGTGGATATGGCCGAGTCGGTTGCCGGCGAAAAGAAGGGCGGCCTGACGTTCGCGCCCGAGGCCGGCAGCCAGCGCATGCGCGACATCATTAACAAGAACGTGACCGAGGAGGACCTGGACCGTGCGGCCAAGGCCGCCTTCGAGGCCGGCTGGAACCGCATGAAGCTCTACTTTATGATGGGCCTTCCCGGCGAGCGCGACGAGGACATCGTGGCCATCGCCAATCTGGCCGATCACGTGCTGGAGCTCGGTCGTTCCGTGGTGCCCAAGGCTCGTCGCGGCTCGATCTCGGTGTCGATCTCGGTTTCGGTCTTTATCCCTAAGGCTGCCACGCCGTTCCAGTGGTGCCCGCAGCTCGACTACGACGACGTCAAGCGTCGCCAGAAGCTGCTCATCACGAGCGTTCGCAACCGTGCCGTCCGCGTTCATTACCACGATGCCGAGACCTCGCTCATCGAGGCCGCACTGTCCCGCGCCGGTCGTGACATGACGCCCGTCATCATCGACGCTTGGCGCTCGGGCTCTCGCTTTGACGCCTGGGTAGAGCATTTCTCGCTCGATAACTGGAAGGAAGCTGCTGCCAAAAACGGCATCGACCTCAATGAGCTCGTGCACCTGCCCTACGAGTTGGATTGGCGCCTGCCGTGGGAGCATGTGAGCCCTGGCTGTACGCGCGGCTTCCTCGAGCGCGAGTACCGTCGCTCGCTCGAGGGCGTCACGACTCCCGACTGCACCCGCACGTCGTGCACCGGCTGCGGGATCTGCCCCACGCTCCACGCCAAGAATGTATTGATGGGTGATCGCGCATGAGTGAGCGCCTGACCGACAACCCCTCGCTCTTTAGACTTCGTGTTCGCTATGGCAAGCGCGATCGCCTTAAGTACCTGGGCCATCTCGAAGTGATCCATACCATTGAGCGCATCGTGCGCCGTGCGGGACTTCCCTATGCCGTCACGCAGGGCTTTTCTCCGCACATGCGCGTGGGCTTCTCTTCGGCGCTACCGGTGGGTACGTCGTCGACCTGCGAGTGGTATGACCTGTTTATGACCGAGTTCGTGGCGCTCGACGAGGCGTTTGGGCGCCTGGCTGCGGCGTCTCCGGCCGATCTGGCGCCCATCGAGGCGGCGTACATCGACGTGCGCACGCCGGCGTTGACGGCGCAGCTCACGCGCCTGTCGTATCGCATCGACCTGCACTTGGATCCCGAGGCGCCCGTAAGCGCCGACGAGGTGCGTCGTGCGCTCGACACGCTGCGCGCGGGCAATGGCATCGACTACGCGCGCGGAAAAAAGAGCAAGCGCTTGGATTTGGATCACACGCTCGTGGGCTATGAGCTCACGGCGGGGGAGCGCCCGGACCATTTGGTGCTCATGCTCGACACCCATGCCGACAACGAGGGCTCCATGCGTCCGGAAATTTTGCTTTCCGCTGCTGATGTTTTGTTGCAGGGCTTGACCCCGGGCGTGGATGCACCTATTGTTTCCACCGGTATGCAAGACCTCGTGACCATCTGCTCCTACGATGTCGAGCGTCAGAATCAAGCATGCGAGGACGACGAGGGCCGACTCGTCAGCCCCATACCTGTGCGAACTTGTGGATTTGCTCCACATACTCGTTGACGGGGGTATTTTCGCCTGCTACTATATTCGGCTGTTGCACTAACTGATGCATGAAGGGCAAGTAAACATGTACGCAATCGTTAACACGGGCGGCAAGCAGTACAAGGTCGCCACCGACGATGTCATCACCGTCGAGAAGATCGAGGGCAATGAGGGCGACAAGGTCACCCTGCCGGTTATCTTCCTCAACGATGGTAAGAAGATCGTCACCGATCCCGACAAGCTGGCCAAGGCCAAGGTTACCGCTCAGATCGTTGAGCAGTTCAAGGGCGAGAAGCAGCTGGTCTTCAAGTTCCACAAGCGCAAGCGCTATCGTCGTCTGAAGGGTCACCGTCAGCAGCTCACCAAGCTGAAGATCGTGAAGGTTCAGGCTACCTCCCGCGCCAAGAAGGCTGTCAAGGCAGAGGCTGAGGCTGTTGCCGAGGCTCCCGTCGCCGAGTAGATTACACTCGTAACGAAAGAGTAGGTATACACAATGGCACACAAAAAAGGACTCGGTTCCTCCCGTAATGGCCGTGACTCCCGCGGTCAGCGCCTTGGCACGAAGCGCTATGCCGGCCAGACGGTAACCACGGGCACGATTCTCGTCCGTCAGCACGGCACGCACATCCACCCGGGTGAGAACGTTGGCCGTGGTAAGGACGACACGCTGTTCGCGCTGGTCGACGGTACCGTTGAGTTCCACAAGGGTATCAAGCACAGGGTCAGCGTACGCCCGCTCGCGAACGCGTAATTCACCCTTCATAGAGCACATATGTGGGAGGCACTTGAGTTTTAGGATTCAAGGGTCTCCCTCTTTTTTGTAGGAGGCGATTCTGTTGTCACAGTTCACCGATATCAGCCGCATTAACGTGTGCGGCGGCGACGGCGGAGCCGGATGCATGTCGTTTAGGCGCGAGGCATTTGTCCCCAAGGGCGGCCCCGATGGCGGCGACGGCGGTCGTGGCGGCAATGTCGTCATCCAGGCCGATGCTCAGCTGTCTTCGCTGATCGATTACCGCTTTAAGCATCACTTTCGCGCCGAGCGCGGCACGCACGGGCAGGGTGCCCGTCGTAACGGCAAGAGCGGCGAGGACCTGATTCTCAAGGTCCCTATGGGTACCGTGGTGCGCGAGCTCGACCCCGAGACGCAGACCCCGATGTTCGAGATTGCCGATCTGGTGCATGATGGCGAGCGCGTTGTCGTGGCCCCTGGTGGCGCCGGTGGTCTCGGCAATACGCACTTTGTGACGTCGGTGCGCCGCGCGCCCGCGTTCGCCCAGCTGGGCGAGCCGGCCGAGGAGCACTGGATTGAGCTCGAGATGAAGCTCATGGCCGATGCCGCGCTCGTGGGCTTCCCCTCGGTGGGTAAGTCATCTCTCATCGCGCGCATGAGTGCCGCCCGCCCCAAGATCGCCGACTACCCGTTTACCACGCTCGTGCCGAATCTCGGCATGGTGCGTGCCGGCGAATATTCTTACGTCGTTGCCGACGTTCCCGGTTTGATCGAGGGCGCGAGCGAGGGCAAGGGCCTGGGTCACCAGTTCCTGCGCCACATTGAGCGTACGGCTCTGATCATGCATGTCGTCGACATGACGGGTGGTTTTGAGGATCGCGATCCGGTCGAGGATTATCGCATCATCAACCGCGAGCTCGAGCAATATGGCGCCGAGCTTTCGGAGCGTCCGCAGATCGTTGTTGCCAACAAGTGCGACGCGCCGGGCACGGCCGATAAGATTGCCGACCTCAAGCGCGCAGCGCTCGACGATGGACATATGTTCTTTGCCGTGTCTGCCGTGACGGGCGCCGGCCTCAACACGCTGATGCTTGCCGTGGGCGAGCAGGTGGCTAAGCTGCGCGCCGAGTTGGCTGTCTCGGATGAGCCGGTCGTTCTGCGCGACGATGAGTGGGAGCGCCGTCGCCTGCAGCGTGAGAAGCGTTTCCGCATTGTTCAGGAAGAGCCCGGTGCCTTCCGCGTGGTCGGTCGTGCCATTGAGCGTATGGTCATCCAGACCGACTGGGAAAACGAGGAAGCCGTCATTTACCTGCAGCATAAGTTTGCGCGTATGGGTGTTGACGACGCGCTCGAGAAGGCCGGTTGCCGTGCGGGCGACGAGGTCCGCATTTGCCAGCGCGCCTTTGACTTTGAGGGCGCCGAGGACTTCTCGGAGTACGAGGAGCTCGAGGATGCTGGCGAGGACGTTGCCGTTGAAGCCATTGACGTGGCCGATGCTGCGGATGAGGGAGTCGAGGTTGTCGATGCGGCGGATGCCGCGGACGATACCGAGACACCGGAGGGCGAGTAAGCCATGTCGCTGCGCGGTGGAATCGGTTTGCCCGAGCTTCCTCTAGAGGACGGGCAGGAGTTTAGGCTCGGTATTATGGGTGGCACCTTTGATCCCATCCATTACGGGCACCTGGTGACCGCCGAGCAGGCGCGCGAGTCGCTCGACTTGGACGCTGTGCTCTTTATGCCGGCGGGCTCTCCTGCCTTTAAGC
>CABUAL010000034.1 GCA_902489515.1 uncultured Collinsella sp.
CCTGCGCAAGACGGAAAGCACATTAAGTGCTTTCCTTTGCGTGCGGAACTCGCGATAAACTTAATTACGCGCCGCTTCCCGCCCACGCCGGGCAAACATCGTTGGACTTATCACTGACATGAAATGGGCGCTTGCATATCGTCTGCTAACTTGGCACGGTACAATGCTTTCAGATTTCAATTTGTAAATTAGTGGGGTTAATTCATGGCAGAATCTCGTGCGGAGCGTAAGGCTCGTCGTGCTTTGATCGAGGCGGCTGAGGGGTCAGAGGAGAAAAAATCTTCTCAGAAATCCAAGTCGTCTCAGGACGCAAAGGGTAAGTCGGCCAAGGGCAAGACTAAGGCCAAGCGTCCCGGCTCTCGTCGGAACGAGGATAAGGCATCTCAGACTCGCTCCAAGCGCTCGCATAAAGATCGGGTTTCGTCTGCGCGTAAGGCTGTGGACCCCAAGTCTCCTTGTTCCATCATGAAAGCTTGCGGTGGGTGCGCGGCGCTCAATCGTCCTTATAAGAAGCAGCTCGCCGCCAAGCAGGCTGCTATGGAGGAGCTTTTTGCTTCGCTTTGTGAGCGTGAGGGCATTGCTGTAGATCCTATTCGTGGCATGGGTGTCACCCTGGGCGACCCGGGCAAATATCCTGCGCCGCGTGGCTTTCGTCATAAGGCTGCCACTCCCTTTGCTCCCGGTAAGGAGGGCGCCGTCCGTTGCGGTTTCTTTGAGCGCGGCACGCACAAGATCGTTGCCGTACCCGAATGCCCCGTCGAGGCACCGGGCGCCCGTCAGATTCTCAACGGCATCGCACGCGAAGCTGAGCGGCTGCATATTCCCGCCTTTAATGAAGACAAGCATCTTGGTTTACTTCGCTATGCCGTCGTCCGCTGCGGTTGGCGTACCGACCAGGTCATGGTCACGCTCGTGACCGCTCAGCGCGACTTGCCTCATGCGCAGGAGTTCTTTGAGGCTGTCGCCGCACTCAATCCGCACATCGTCACCGTCGCCCAAAACATCAACGGACGTCCCGGCAACGCCATCCTCGGCGAGGAAACCCGCATTGTATATGGCGCCGAGTGCATGCGCGACCAGCTGCTCGGTTGCGAATTCGATATCTCCCCCACCGCGTTCTATCAGACCAATCCGCAGCAGACCGAGCAGCTCTATCAGCTCGCGATTGACGGCATGGACCTGCAGCAGGGCGACGTACTCATGGATGCCTATTGCGGTAGCGGAACTATCGGCCTGTGCGCAGCTAAAGATGCCCAGAACAAGGGGATCGGCATTATGCTGCTCGGCGTAGAGCGCAACCCGGCGGGCATTGCCGACGCACGCCGCAATGCCGAGCTCAACGGCCTCACCCGCAGCGCTTGGTTTATGGCCGACGATGCCACCGATTACATCCTAGATGCCGCCGACAACAACGAGCAGATCGATGTCCTTTCCATCGACCCGCCGCGTGCCGGCTCCACCCCCGAGTTCCTCGAAGCTGCCTGCGCACTTAAGCCGCGCCGCATCACCTATATCAGCTGCAACCCCGTGACCCAAGAGCGCGACCTGCACCAGCTCCTCGACGGAGGCTATCGCCTGCTCAAGATCACGCCAGTCGACATGTTCCCCCATACCGACCACACCGAAACCGTAGCGGTCCTCGAACGCCGCTAACCAACCTTAGTAGATTTTTGGGACAAGAAAGGGGGCGACCCGTCTGGGCCGCCCCCTTCGCTTGGTTTAAAAATTCCGCTATATCCCCTTGCGCAGGTCGCACACGCCGGCTGCCGCCATCTCGCGCAGCAGCGTCTCGCGATCGCGCGTCACGATCAGATCCAACGGGAAGTGAATCTCGTCGAGCATCTTGCGAGCGTAATCGAGCTTACCAATTGCCATGCCAATGTGCGCATCGGTCGAAACGCCAATGCCCACGCCCAGCTCGGCGCAGCGCTCGGCGATCTTGCGGCATACGACCCAATGCTCAGTGTCGACACCGTGTTCAAGACTATGGTTGTTGATCTCGATAATTTTGTGCTTGGCCTTAGCTGCCAACAGCACCTCGTCGATATCGAACGGCACGCCCGAACGCCCCGTGTGACCCAGCATGAACACCTTGGGGTGCTCCAGGGCATTGATATACATCTCGGTCGTCTGGGCCAGCGTCGCGCCTTCAGCAATCTGCGGATTATGCACGCTCGCAACCAAATAATCCAAATTTCGCGTAACCAAATCGAACAGCGAATGCTGACGGCTGTACGAATCACCGGCAATATCGAGCGTGACAGGAGTGTCCTCGCCAAACAGGCTTCCGTCCAGCGAAACGATATCGGCCTCGGCACCATGCAGCACCAGCACGCCGCTCCAAATGCGCGGCCAGATATCCTGGTTGATAAAGAATTGGTAACTGCGCAGGTCATTGGGGCAAGCCGTAACCATAGAGCTCAGATGGTCGGCAGATCCGAGCACCTGCAGGCCACGCTCTGCCGCCCAGTACACATTCTCCTCAATGGTCGAATATGCATGCGCAGAGAATATCGTATGGGTATGAATGTCACAAGAAAGCAGGTAGGGCATCAGGTCTCCTTATCTGGCACGGCCGTCGCTTATATTCATTGTACGCATAGCCTTCGATAGTCGTAAAACCACTCCATCCCAAAGACACAACGTCCATGACAACGGGGTCTGGCTTAACACCAAACCCCGTTTCACGTAAAACATTGTAGGCAGAGCGCTTTACTTTTAACGATACTCGTCCGCCAACTGTTTCCAAGCGGGTAGCGAATTGATAATCGTTTCGTAACTCACGCAATAGCCCAGGCGGAACCAACCCGGCATACCAAAGCTGTCCGAGGGAACCGCAAGCAACTCATACTTCTTTGCACGCTCGCAAAACGCATTCGCATCGGGTTCCAGCGCCTTCACCCACAGGTAGAATGCACCATCCGGCTCAACATAGGTGTAGCCGTACTCCGCTAGTGCGTCGGTAAGCGCGGTGCGGTTGCGCGCATAGGCCTCGACATCGCTCGGCTCATCGATGCAATCGATGATTACGCGCTGGAAGAGTGCCGGTGCGCATACAAAACCTAGCGTACGGGCAGCACCCGCAACAGCCGGCATCAGACGGGCAGCCTGCGGATTGGTGTTGGGAACCAAGATCCACCCCACGCGCTCGCCCGGCAGCGACAGCGACTTGGAATACGAGTAGCACACGATGGTGTGCTCGTAGATCGAGGGCACCCAAGGCACCTCGGCACCGTACACAATCTCGCGGTACGGCTCATCCGAGATGAGCATAATCGGATTCTCGGGATCGCGCTGAGCGTTGGCCTCGCGCAGAACATTGGCCAGTCGCGTCAGCGTGTCGCATGTATATACGGCACCGGTCGGATTGTTGGGAGAGTCAATGATGACGGCCGCCGTCTTATCGCTGATCGCCTTGAGCACGTTGTCCACGCTCAGCTGGAACGTATCTTCATCGGCGAGCGCCTCAACACACGTACAGCCGGCCTTCTCAATCCAAACGCGATACTCCGGAAAGTACGGGGCGATAACAATAACCTCGTCGCCCGGGTTCGTAACGGCGTTGAGCGTGCAGGTGAGCGAAGCCGCGGCACCCACGGTCATAAAGACATCCTTGCCCTCATAACTCGTACCAAAGCGGCGGTTGAGCGACTCAGCCACGGCGGTACGGCACTGCGGCAGGCCCGGTGCGGGCGTGTATCCGTGCAGCTGGTCACTCGGCAGCTCCAAGGCCTTCTTAATGGACTCCGCCACGGCAGCGGGCGCCGGAACGCTCGGGTTACCCAGCGAAAAATCGAATACATTTTCCGCACCAATCTGCGCCTTGCGCTCAAGGCCATAGCTAAAAATCTCGCGGATGATGGAGCTTTCCGCACCGCGAGCATACATAGTTTCGTTGATCATCTGTTCCCCTTTCACATAGGCGCTATTGTACGCTTTAGCCGAGCAAAGCGCCGCAGCAATGTTGATTGGGGACAGACTTAAATGCGTGAAAACGCTCATTTAAGTCTGTTCCCAATCAACAAAAAGAAAAAGCCTCCGCAGGTTTCCCCGCAGAGGCTTTCGCCACAAAGGCTATTTGTCGGCGTCGGTGTCGGCACCGGCATTGACGGCACAGTCATCGCCGGCATCATCGGATGCGGCTTCGGCATCCTCCTGCATGGCCGCCTGCGCAAATGCCGCGGCATCGGCCGCCAGCTCCTCCTCGCTCATACGAGGCGCACGCTTCTTGGTCGGCATGCCGGCCGCCTTGGCATTGCGCTCCTCCTTGGCCGCCAGGATATCGCCCTCGCGCTCAAGGTAGGCGTCCCACTCGTTGTCGAGCAGGGCATTCACGGCGTCGCCTTCGACGGTCTCGCGCTCAAGCAGCACCTTGGCCATCAAATCGAGCTGGTCGCGACGGGCATCCAAAATCTCGACCGCACGACGATGGGCCTCACGCATAATGCGCTGGACCTCGATGTCGATGCGGCGCGCCGTCTCCTCGGAGTAATCCTGGTGATCGGCGTAGTCGCGGCCCAGGAATACCTGATGCTGCGCCTCACCAAACACCTGCGTTCCAAGCTCCTCGCTCATGCCCAGGCGCGTGACCATCTCGCGCGCCATCTTGGTCGCGCGCTCCAGATCGTTGCTCGCGCCCGACGTGATGTCGTCGCACATGAGTTCCTCGGCAACGCGACCGCCCAAGAACACGGCAAGCTCGTCGAGCATCTCGTTCTTGGTCTTGAGGAAGTGGTCCTCCTGCGGAAGCTGCAGCGTGTAGCCCAGCGCCTGGCCGCGGCTGACGATCGAGATCTTGTGAACCGGATCGGAGTGCTCCAGGATGTGACCCACCAGGGCATGGCCGCTCTCGTGGTAGGCGATCGTGGTGCGCTCGGCCTCGGTCATCACGCGACCCTTGCGCTGCGGACCGGCAATCACGCGCTCCATCGATTCCTCGACCTCGTCCATCGAGATCACGGAACGATGGCGGCGGGCAGCCAGCAGCGCAGACTCGTTGAGCAGATTTGCCAGATCGGCGCCGGTGAAGCCAACGGTCATCTGGGCGAGCTTCTCAAACTTCACGTCCTCGTCCATCGGCTTGTTCTCGGCATGCACGCGCAAGATCTGCTCGCGGCCCTTCACATCCGGACGGTCAACCGTAACCTGACGGTCAAAACGACCGGGGCGCAGCAACGCCGGATCCAGGATGTCAGGACGGTTGGTTGCAGCGATCAGGATGACCGACTCGCTCTCCTCAAAACCGTCCATCTCGACCAGCAGCTGGTTGAGCGTCTGCTCGCGCTCGTCGTGACCGCCGCCCAAGCCAGCTCCGCGCTGACGTCCCACAGCATCGATCTCATCGATGAAGATGATCGACGGAGCCTGGGACTTGGCCTCCTTAAAGAGGTCACGCACGCGGCTGGCGCCGACACCCACGAACATCTCGACAAAGTCGGAACCCGAGATGCTAAAGAACGGCACGCCCGCCTCGCCGGCTACAGCCTTGGCCAGCAGCGTTTTACCGGTGCCCGGAGGGCCCACCAGCAACACGCCGCGCGGAATCTTGGCGCCCAGCTTGCGATAGCGGTCCGGATCGCTCAAAAAGTCACGGATCTCCTCGAGTTCCTCGACTGCCTCGTCCACGCCGGCAACGTCTTCAAACTTGACCTTGGGGCGCGTGGCCTCGTTGGTCTTGGCGTTGGTCTTGCCAAACTGCATGTTCCTGTTGTTGGCGCCCATCATCTGGCGCATAAAGTAGAACATGATGGCGATAAGGGCGATCGTCGGAAGCACACTCATCGCCAAGTCGCCCCAAAAATCGGGATCGTTGGTGTTGACGATGTACTTGGTATCGGGGTGCTCCGCCATGAGCTCGGCAAGCGAATCGGAGCCGACATAGGTCGAGGAGAAGCTCTTGAGCTCGCTCGTATCGCCCTTGTCCTTCTTCGTCTTCCAGTAATGACCCGTCACGCTTCCGTCTTGAACCGTATAGGTCAGATCTTCGACGCGATCCTGCTTGATGGCGCTCACCATCTCGCTCGTCGCGAGCTTAACGGTATTGCTGGAATTGGCAAAGCCGGAGCCCATGTTAAAGAAGGCGTAGCCCAGAAGCGCGCAAGCCAAAATAAAATACAGCCAGCCCGTACGCGTGGGCTTCTTGCCTCCGGGCATCCCCGGGATCTTAGGCTCCCGGGGAGTCTGGGAATTGTTATCGTTGCGGTCGTCGGGCATCTTACGAATAAACCTCCGGTTTCAAAATGCCCAGATACGGAAGGTTACGATAGCGCTCGGCATAATCGAGGCCGTAGCCCACCACAAAGGCATCGGGGCAATGGGTTCCAACATACTTGGGCGTGATGGCCGAGGTACGGTCCTCAACGTCCTTCCACAGGAAGGCGGCGACCTCCAGAGAAGCGGGCTTGCGGCTCTCGAGGTTCTTCATCAGATACTTGAGCGTCAGGCCCGAGTCCAGAATGTCCTCGACGATCAGCACGTCGCGACCGCGGATGTCGATATCCAGGTCCTTAATGATACGCACGATACCCGAGGACTTCACACCGTCGCCATAGCTCGAAACAGCCATGAAATCGATGTTGGTCGGCAGCTCGATCTTGCGCATCAGGTCGCCCATAAAGACCACGGCGCCGCGCAGGACCGCAATCAGCACCAGATCCTTACCCGCGTAGTCGCGAGTAATCTGCTCGCCTAGGCGAGAGACGATACCGTCGATATCCTCCTGCGTAAACAGAACCTTCTCGATATCCGGATGTTGAGAAGCCATGACAACCCTTTCTTGTGCTTATCGCCCACACACCGCCGTATGGACGCGAACTTCACATTCTAGCAGCGCACGGGGTATATTTTCCAGCCCGTACACCATCAGCGCGGGAATACCGTCAACGTCGCACAGAATAGCTGGTGCGAGGGGCTAATCCGCGTCAACCACGCGAAGCAGATAAGCCACACGCGTCGCCGCCGTGCATTTAAAACGTTCGTCCGCGCGAACTCCGGCGACCCACACCACGGCACCTCCCGGCGCCGTCCTCACCACGGGCACGCCGGCGCGCTCGGAAACGGGAATGCGAGCCTCGCCTAGCAAGTCGGATACCTTCTTGCTTCGGCCACTCATTCCTAACGGGCACATCACGTCTCCCGGTGCGGGACCGTCCACCCACAGGCGCGCCAATCGCGCCTCTGCAGGGATCTCGCCACGTGAGCCCGCCAGGATCCGCTCACTATCGCTGTCGGCAAAACCCAGGGCAGCCGCGTCTACCAAAGCTGTCACTTCCCCGGCAGCCGCAAGCTCACGGGCGCGGCGCACGATATCGCATCCCGGCTCAACGGCCATCGGCTCTGCGACCAGCATGCGCCCCCCGCCCAACGGCAAACGACCGGGTATGGTAATCCAGTCCGCAACCAGCCCCTCACGAGCCGCCGGCGCCTTAAACGCTAGCATGCCAAACTCGACGCGCGCGTCAATTCCCGCCGGAAGCGTGACCGAGCCTGTGCCTTCGGCAACGCAGGAAAGGACTCGCTCCACATGTCGCATCTCTGGACGAGCGCCCGGATCGATGCGTTTGATCGCCAGTCGCACGATGCGCCGCGCGATTACCACCTCGGCCGCAGCAAGGCGTCTGGCATCGAGCACTAGCGCGCCCGCCGCCTCCTTTGCGCAGGCAGCTTCGAAACGCCTGTGCCGACAGCTGGGATAGAAACGCATCTTCGTCACCCAAGATCTCACAGGCGGCGCCAATCGTCTTGCACACGCTCGCATTACGCTGTGCCACCACTGGCATTACCCGATGGCGCACGTAGTTTCGCAGATACGAGATATCCTCATTGCTCTCGTCTTCACGCCACGGCTGACCATGTACCTGTAGATAGCCCACGAGCTCGCCATGAGTTAGGTCGAGCAAGGGACGCACCACGATATTCCTCCGGCGAGGAATGCTCGATAGACCAGCGGGCCCCGAACCCTTAATCGCGTTCATCAAAAACGTTTCCGCGCGATCCGAAGACGTGTGCGCGGTGCAGATACGAGCCGCCGTTCGCGGTGCCCCCGTCTGGGCGCAGAGTTCGCGAACATACCTCCGCGCCGCGGCATAGCGCACCTCGCGGGCCGCGGCCTCAATATTGCCCGACTCCCCATCAAAATAAGCGTGCTCCACACACAGCGGTAAACCATATTGCGCGCAGAGCTCACGCACAAAGGCCTCGTCGCCATCGGACGCCTTGCCGCGCAGATGATGGTTTACATGCAGCACATGCAGGCGCTCGCGAGCAATGGGGGCAACACCGCGTCCGTCTTGGATATCCAGCTTTGATGTGCACGCCATAAGAAGCAGTGCCGTCGAGTCCGCGCCGCCTGATACCATGAGCACGACAGGAGCTGCCTGCTGCCTCGTCCGGGTCTCATCGACTGCCCCAGGCACGGCATGGTGTCCGTAATGCTGTGATACCGTTGGCATTCGCTTCCTCCTTTATTCGTCCGCACCCATTGTATCCTTTGGAATCTTATGTCTTGCCTGCACCTTCATATCCTCGGCAGTGGCTCTAAAGGCAACTGCGCACTCTTCGAGGGCCCGCAGGGGCTCATTATGGTCGATGACGGACTGTCTCGCCGCGAGACATTAAAGCGCATGGCAGAACTGGGGCTCTCGGCAGACAACGTCTCGGCTCTTTTCATTACTCATGAGCATAGCGATCACATCAAGGGCCTCGATGTCTGGTGCAAGCACTGGCACGGCCCCCTCTTTGCCAGCAGGGGCACTCTTTCAAGCAAAGAAAATCTTTCGCATCTGCCTGTCGAGGAATTCGATCCCGGTGACACCCTATCCATTGCCGGCATCCACGTGCAAACCTACTCAACGTCACACGATGTCATCAATCCAGTCGGCTATCGATTCGACACCCTCGATGATTCCATCGGTTTTGCCACCGACACCGGAGAGCTATCGAGCCAAGCCATGAACACCCTCGAAGATTGTCGAGTCCTCGCACTCGAAAGCAACCACGATGTGACCATGCTGCGCGAGGGAGAATATCCCCGCTTTCTTCAGGAGCGCATCCTGTCTGCAAGGGGACACCTCTCCAATGGCCAAGCCGCCGAAGCCGCGCGCGAACTTGTTACCGAACGCACCGAACAGCTCATTGCCATGCATATCAGCCAAGATAACAATCGTCCGAGCCTTACCGTCAAAAGCTATGCCAAAGCTCTGGCCGCAACCCTGGATGACGAGGTCGGCAGCTCCGCAACCCTTCTCCAAGGATCGCGAAAACTCTCGATACGCCCTGCGAGTCAGTATCAGCCGGCAACCATTCAATAGACTGTCCTAGACAGCAAAAGGGGCCGAGAATCGCTTCCCAGCCCCTTTTGCTGTCTTTTCATAGCGCAGAACACCAACGAAGTTAGTCGATGGAGATCTTCGTAACGTTCTTCTTCTCGACGATCTTGGGAACCGTAACGGTCAGGATGCCGTCAGCGTACTTAGCCGAGAGGCCCTCGCTCGAAGCGTCCTTTAGATACACGCCACGCGTCGCGCTGTACGAGCTGAACTCCTTCTGCAGGAAGTTCTTGCCCTCGTTCTCCTCGTCTTCCTCGACATTCACGCTAATGGACAGACGGCCCTCATTGAGCTCGACATCGATATCGTCCTTGGCGACACCGGTCAGATAGGCCTTGACCTCATAGCCGTCGCCCTTATCCTCAACGTCAACGGGGAACGCCTTAGAGGCAATCGAGCTGTTCGCTAGGTCGCTCATATCATCAAACAGATCGAACAGCGAGCTAGCAGAAGGACGAACGCCAAAAACCGAACGATAAGGAACCATGCTTGCCATGTTTACCACTCCTTTTAGGACTGCCGAGCCATCTTCTAGGTGACTGGGACTTCTTTTGACGCTCTTATATATGCCCACCCAGTGCTTATATATACATCGACTATAAAGTTTTTTGAGTCCAGTACTATAAGCATATCTAAGTGTGTGTGACTAAGGTTTTAGTAAGGTTAAGGTTCTTTGAACCAGAGCTTAAATAACGAGTATGTTCGCAGCTACAAATAACAAGGGGCTTACAATGAGCGCGTACACGTTGTTGGTAACGAGCTAAAGGGCATCATGGACGACCAAAACCAGAACAAAATGTTTATGCCGACGCAGGGGGAAGATACTTCCACGCAGCCGCCACGGTTCCATCGCCCCCACATCTCGCAAGAGCCCATTAATGATCCGGAGCCCGAGTATGTGACGAGAAATCGATATCAAACACTCGAGGATGCCCAAACGGGGCGTAAACATATGGGCGTCGCCTCGGGAGACCCTGTATATCTGAAAGACGCACCATTATCTAAAAACAGCGCAGCTAGTGAGGAGCCACTGAAAGCATCCGCTGCCAATCAACAAAGAGGTCCTCGACCAAAGCAAACCTTAACGCATTCGGCTCGCTATCTCGAAACGCCAAAACAGGGAAAATCAATCTTCGTTTCGTCAAGTAAACGACGCAAGCAGCATCGACTGACAATCCTGCTTTTGATCATTGCGGCCATAGCAGTTGCCCTTGTTATTCGATTTATTTTCTTTAAATAAAAGCTCAATACCAAAAACAATAAGATCGTCTGGTGTAATAGAGTCATTTACGCCCCGTAAACGCAAAAAAGGG
>CABUAL010000035.1 GCA_902489515.1 uncultured Collinsella sp.
GGCCGCCGAGATTCGAGCCGACCCAGGATAGGGCCTCCGTCAGCGGAATGGTCGCCGCATACTGGATGCGACCCTCCGCGCGATGCCTCATCAGTTCGTTTTGCGCCTGAACCGCAGACGGCGTATGGCGCATAGTCATCTTCTTCAATTGCCTCGCTCCGTTCTATCGATCGGACGCAGGGCGAATCAGCCGCGCGCCCCCATCAAAGTGGACCCGCGCCGGCAACTTCGTCCTGCGTTACTGGTACTGTCACTGCCGCTCACGGTCCTCACCTCTCTTTCGCGTCCGCGACTGTCTACAGAATAGAAAAGCCGCAAGACCGAGCACATGGCTGGTTTCTTGCGGCTTTCTTGCGATTTGGCAAGGATTGTCAAAGTGACTATTTGGATCGATGGGAGCGAATACCCGAAGCGTTACTCGGCCATTTTGTAGCCCACGCCCCATACAGTCAGCAGGTAGTGGGGGTTGTCTGGTTCGGGCTCAATCTTCTTTCGAATTTTGCGGACGAAGGCCATGATGTTGCTGTCATCGAGCAGATACTCGTTTTGCCACACCGCCCGGTAGATTTCCTCTTTGCTAAAGACCGTACCCCGGTTGCTCGCCAAAAAGGCAAGGATGTCGAACTCCTTGGGCGTGAGCGAGACCGGCGCGTCCGACACCTTGACGGTGCGCGAGGCCAGGTCGATCGAAAGCTCGCCGATAACGATGGGTCCAGTGGCGGCACTTGCCTGCGAGCCGGCAACCGCCAGCTCGATAGCAGTCAGCTTGCCCGATGCGATATCGGCAAACACGGGCGCGAGCTCCAGGGCGGCAGCGCTGCCAGACGAGAACAGCGCGCTGCTGAGCTCGGCGGCCTCGGCCGGCGTAATCGCGATGTTGGTTCTGTTGGTACGCATAGAACCGCCCTAGAACAAGCTGCTCGAGCGGGCCAGATAGACCCGCTTGATCGTCGAAGCAACAACAAGATACAACACGCTCAGCAGCGCAACGATGCCCAGATACCATACAGGCAGCGTGGCGAGCCCAAACAGCTGCGCCACCGGACTGAGCGCAAGGAGCGCCGTGACAACGAGCATGACGGCAACCATCACCACGAGCGGTGTGCAAGGACGATCCCCGTCGCGGACACTGCGCGTTCGCAACACCAGGAGCACGAGCGATTCGGTCCATGCGCATTCCAGCAGCCAGCCGGCTTGGAAGGTCGCGATAAAGGCCGCTCGACCCGCCGCGTCGAGCGCGGCAAAGGGCGCGCCGCAGACGGCGGGGCATACGCCCAAGAACAGAATGGCAAACGTAATGATGTCGAAGGCCGAGCTCGCAAAGCCAAAATGAAGCATAAAGCTGCCGAGCCCCTTACCCGACCAGGCCCTGGGGCGGGCAATCTCTGCATCGTCAACGTTATCCCACGAAAGCGACAGGCAGGTGGCGTCGTAGCACAGATTGAGCAAGAGCAGCTGGGTAGCGGTTGCCGGCACAAAGGGCAGGAAAATGCTCGAGGCGGCAACCGAACAGATATTGCCAAAGTTGGAGCTCGATGCGATACGGATGTACTTGGAGGCATTGGCGAACGAAGTCCTGCCCTCGCTGACGCCCTCGGCGACAACACCCAAGTCGCGCTCGAGCAGCACCAGGTCGGCCACCTTTTTGGATTCGGCCGCAGCCGAGTCCACGACAATGCCGACGTCTGCCGATGTGAGCGCCGGCACGTCGTTCACGCCGTCTCCGATATAGCCGACGATGTGGCCGGAGAGGCGAATCAGGCTAACGATCTGCGCCTTCTGTGCGGGCGTAAGCTCGGCAAACACGCGAGCCTTCCCCACCCGGATCAGCGCTTCGGATTCCTCCATGGCCTGAAGCATGCTGCCGGTGATAACGCTATCGGCGGGAATGCCCAGGCGCGAGCATGTTGAGCGAGCGACCGAAGCCGAATCACCCGTGAGCACGCGCACCTCGACGGAAAGGTTAGACAGCGCCTGCACGGCGGCACGAGCGCTCGCCTTGGGCCGATCGAAAAAGCCCAAAAAGCCGCACAGCACCAGGTCATCCCAGTCCGCCGACGTCGTGCTATAGGCGACGGCGAGCACTTTGATGCCATCGGCGCGCATGTCCTCGGCAACCTCGTAGGCGCTCTGACGGCCATCGGCATCCATGGGCACCAGCTCGCCCTTAAAGTTTGCCCAGGCGCAGCGTGTGCACACGCTTTCAACCTCGCCCTTTACGATGGTCAGATGATTGCCGGGGCGAACCTGTAGCCCCAAACAACCAAGCGCCCCGGGCGTGGCGTCGAGCTTGACACCCGAAGCCTTGGTGACGTGGTCGAAGGGGTCAGAGGCATGCAGTGCAAAGGCGTGGCCAAGGTCTTTCGCGGCAAGGTGCAGCTCGGGTGCCGCGCACGCATCGGCAATGGCCCGATTGAGCTGATTGGCAGCGGCCCCCTGGCTCGTGCTCTCCAGATACGCCAGGTTGAGCGTCTGCTCGCTTTCGTTGCCCAGGATATCGGTGTAGTACTCGAGCACCGCGGCATCTTCGGTGAGCGTGCCTGTCTTGTCAACGCACACCACGTCCATGGAGCCCAGTGACTCCATGGCGTCAACGTTCTTAACGATGACCTGCTTGTTTTTTAGTCGATGGGCACTGCCCGAAAGGCAAACGCTCGTGACAACCGGCAGCATTTCGGGAACCAGGCCCACGGCCGTGCCCAGGGCAAACAGCAGTGCCTGCGCCCAGTCGCCCAGCACAAAGCCTCGAATCATAATGACAAACGGCAGTACGATGAGCATGCATCTTACCAGGGCGGCGCAGATGCTCTTGGCGCCGGCACCAAACTGTGTGCCCATTCGAGCGCGACGGCGCAAAACGGGCTGCTCATCGGCAATGCGGGCGAGGACGGTTGCCGACGCCTTGCCGTCGACAATGGTCGTTCCCGCGCGAACGGTCTCCCCTTCCCGCTTGGCGGTCTGACCGCTCTCGCCTGTAAGCGACGATTCCGAGACAAGGACCTGGTCGCCCTTGGCAAGGGTCACGTCGACCGGGCAGAGCATGCCGGCATATAGGCGGACGACGTCGCCGGGCACAAGCCGGTCGGCATCAACTTGAATCCAACACGCATCGACGCGTTTCCAAACGGCCGCGTGGTTCGCTTTAAACATATGGCGATCAAAGCTGCGCTTGGCCTCATTTTCGTAAAACAGGCGCACCAGGCCGCCCACCAGCCACATCAAAAAGAGCACAGCTGGCGCGAACACGCCCGTCTGGCCTTCCACCTGCGGCAGGACATCGACCAAAAAAGCCAGCCCGGCAAGCGCAAGCAGCAGCGACGAGAACGGATTAAAGAACGATTTTCTAATCATCGAAGCCTCTTTCTAGCACGGCTTCGATTGTATCCGAGGGCACTCGCCGACAACCCCGCCCCAACCCTTGCGACTTCCTTGCTTTTAGCCGTGACAAAAGGGTTGTCCCTTTGTCACATTATTCGGAACGAAGGGCCTCCACGGGGTCCTTTTTGGATGCGCTACGGGCCGGCAGCAGACCGGCAACGACCGTCAGCAACACCGAAATTGCAATGAGCACCAGCGCATCCTGCACGGGCAGGCTCATCAGGTTGGGGACCTGTTTGGCCGCAAGCGCCCAGGTATTAACCGGGAAGCTCACGGCCACCACGACGACAATGGCAAAGACGCCGGCGATGAGGCCCTCGATAAAGGTCTCGGCATTGAATACGTTGGCCACGTTGCGTTTCGACGCGCCGATCGCGCGCAAGATGCCGATCTCCTTTTTGCGCTCCAGCACGCTGATGTAGGTGATGATGCCGATCATGATAGAGCTCACCACCAGGCTAATACTCACAAACGCAATGAGCACCAAGCTGATGGTGTTCACGATATCGGTCACCGAGCCCATGATGATGCCCATGTAGTCGGTGTACGAGATTGCCTGCTCGTCATGCCCGGCGGCTTTGACCTGCTTGTTATACGCATCGATATGGTCGAGCACGCGCTCCTTGGCCTCAAAGTCGCGCGGGAAGATCTTGACCGAGATGGGATCTGCCTCGTCCGCATAACACAGCGTGGTCAGGTTGTTGTCGTAGGTGAGCTGCGACGCCTTCGCATAGCTCATCATGAGCGAGCTCAGGTCCTCGGCATCCATGTTGAAGTGGATAGCACGGGCAAAGGCGCTCGCATCCACGTGCATGGCGCTCGCCAGGTTGGCAAAACTCGACGACATCTGCGTCGCCATTTGTCCCATGAGCCCCGCCGCGCCTGCTTTGAGCTGGGACGATACGGTCGTCGCAATCTGCTCGCTGATCGCCTTCATCACCTGGTCCATAGCCTGCTGCAAATAGAGCGCGAGCTGTTTTTGTGCGTAGTCGGTCATTGCCTGCTGTAGCCGCTCAGCCAGCACATCTCCGCCCAGCGCCTTGAGCTGCGCTAAGCATTGCTGCGCCGCGGCATCGTTCTCAAGATATGCCGAGAATGCGGCGGCAAGCTTTGTCGCGTCCTTAAGATCTTCGGGCGTCAGCGCCTTAAACTGATCGGACTGCATAAAGCCCTCAAACAGCTGGTTGGCAAGCGCGCCCACCTGCTGCATCTGCTCGGGTGTGAGTTCCAAGCCATCGAAGACTCCCGAGAAATCGGGGGCCGGCGCCTTGGCCATGATGTCGTTGAAGTCGATGTCCTCGCCAACGCCCGAAAGGTCGATATCCAGGCCTGACAAATCGATGCCCGAAAGGTCCATACCGCCGGCCACACCCGAAAGCGCGGACGCATCGAACGAGAACGCGCTCTTGAGCGCCGCCTCGTCAACGCTGAACATGCTGCCCAGGTCCACGCCCTGCTTGGCCTCGCCCTGCAACTCGTCGAACGTTTTGCCGGTAAAGACATCCGTCTCGGGATGAGCAAGCTGCTCCTGCACAATCTTCGAATCGGCCGCGCGCTCCATAAGCTGGCGAGTCAGCGCATGTGTGTAGGCGATACCGGGCGAAAGGGCGCTCGCGTTGGCCGTCTCGTTGGGCCGTACCACACCCACGATGTGTACGTCGATGCCATCGGCAACCTTGGCGGCCATAAAGTCGGCGTCACCAGACATGTCGGTCCACATGCCGGTCTCTTCGTTTTTGCGATAGGCATCGGCCGGCGACAGCACCTTAAACGTCGTGGACAGCGCATCGTCGTAGGTAAAGTCGGTGCCGGTCTCGGGTGCTTTGACCCCACCGTCGGCCGTCATGGCACTGTTTACCAGATCGTTGAGCTCATCGATATCCAGCGCACCGATGCTGTAGAGCGTATAGTCGCCCACCGTACCGCGGCTCGAAAGCACCATCACGGCTTCGTTGGCAGACGTGGGCCAATGACCGGCGACGACATCGTACTGGCTGTCGAGCAGGCTCTGGTCGTCAATCATCTCGTTAAAGACCGAGGTTCCCATGGATTCCATGCTCACCGTTGCCGCCGAACTCGCGCCTCCGCTCATAGCCTCGGTCATTGCGTTGGGAACAAGCCGAACGGGCTTCTCATCGCCCTTGCCGGCACGATAGACAACCGGCGATACACCGTAGCCGTACTGAATGGCGTTGACCTCTTTGTCGATACCGTCGCCGCCGTCGTCAAGCCATGCCTTAAAGCTCGTCATGTCGTTGGACTTAACGCTCGCAAACATATCCTTTACGGCCGTGACCACGGGAATCTTATCGGTTTCGGCACTGTCGTCGGACGAATCCACGTTTTCAGGCGAGTCATCATCCGCAGCCCCCTGTCCGCCCATCATGGACGACAGGTCGTAATCCTGCTTGGAAATGGTGAGTGGGTAGCTCGAGAGCGTATCCTCCTCGACCTTTTTGATGTAGCCGTTTACGCCGTTGGACAGCGCCAGAATCGCCGCGATACCGATAATGCCAATCGAGCCCGCAAAGGCCGTCATGGCCGTGCGGCCCTTCTTGGTCATGAGGTTTCGGGCAGAAAGCCCCAGCGCCGTCACAAAGCTCATCGAGGTTTTGCGCGTAGGCTTGGCCTCGCGGCGCGTGGCGTCAGCGACATCGAAAGGATCGGAATCATCGGTGATCTTGCCGTCCGCCAGGTTGACGATGCGCGTGGCGTATTGGTATGCCAGGTCGGGATTGTGCGTGACCATGATGACCAGACGGTCGCGCGCAACTTCTTTGAGCAAATCCATAACCTGCACGGATGTCGTTGAATCCAAAGCGCCAGTCGGCTCGTCGGCAAGGACGATCTCAGGGTCATTGATCAGGGCGCGGGCAATGGCCACGCGCTGCATCTGCCCGCCCGATAGCTGGCTCGGGCGCTTGTTAACGTGCTCGCCCAAGCCGACTTTCTCCAACGCCTCGCGCGCACGCTGGCGACGCTCGGCATGCCCCACGCCCGTGAGCGTGAGCGCCAGCTCCACGTTTTCCAAAATGGTCTGATGCGGAATGAGGTTATAGCTTTGGAACACAAAGCCGATACGGTTGTTGCGGTAGGCATCCCAATCGCGATCGTGAAAGTCTTTGGTCGAAATACCGTCGATCAGCAGGTCGCCAGAATCGAAATGATCGAGCCCACCGATAACGTTGAGCATCGTAGTTTTGCCCGACCCCGAAGGTCCCAGAATGGCCACGAACTCGTTATCGCGAAAAGACAGGCTCACGCTGTCGAGCGCTACCTGCGTAAACGACTGCGTAACGTACCTTTTGCAAATACCTTTGAGCTCCAGCATGGACGGCAACCTCTCCTGGGCAAAACTACGATGCCCCGCTCTCCTCCGCCGTTCGTATTCGACGCTTTTGTCCTACTCTATCCCCATTTTTTGCCGACGCCAGTGAGGAATGTAACAAACCGCGCCAAAAAACGAACGGGACGGCGCCCAAAAGAAGAGGTCCCGAGCGGGACCTCTATATGGTGGAGCTTATCTTGAAAGGCAGCAGACTACTTCGCACAGCGACACACGATCCTCGCTATGCTTTACGCGGTTTTTACTGCTCGCTATTCGCAATCGCCTGGTCGATAAGCTTGTCGAGTGCTGCGCGCTGCTCGGCGGAGCTGATGGCTCCCACGATTGGATCCCCTACGATGTTGCCATTCTGATCGATGACATACGTTGTCGGGAACGAGAACAAATTTGACGTAAACTTACCGGCCTCGCTATCCGACTTGAACCAGATGTTCTTATATGTCACGCCCTTCTTGCTCAGCACGTCCTTGGCATCTGCAATCTCGCCCTTGTTGCCATCGAGCGTAAAGGAATTGACGCCCACGACCTGGCCGCCCTTCTTGGCAAGCTCCTTATTCAGGTCCTCAAGGTCGCCCAGCTCGCCCACGCACGGCTTGCAAGTGGTGAACCAGAAGTTCATGACGGTGACCTTGTTCTTGGAGAACAGCTCGTCGCTGCTCACGTCGTTGCCATCCAGGTCCTTGCCCGTAAAGCTGGGGAACTTCGTCGCCTCGCTCGAAGCATTGGCACCAGCCGTCATGCCAGCGGTCGAAGCGTCGACGCTCTCGCCTGCGCTCGGCGTGCTTCCACAGCCGGGGAACTCCTTCTCCAAGCTCTCGAGCTTGTCCTCGATCTCCTTGATCTGCTGTGCACCGGCCTTGAGCGTCTTAAGCTCATCCGCCGTGAACTCATCCTTGGCGCCGTCGATGGTCTTGAGCAGGAAATCGCCGTAATTGCTGCCGTCCTCAATCATTGCCGAGTCTTTATTTGCCGCATTGAATACCTTTTCCCACAGCGCGTTACCACTCGAAAAGATATCGTTCTCCTTTTGCATGAGTTTTGCATACAACTCGGCGGCCTCGTCGGCATTGGTCGGCTTCTGCGCAGTGAGTTCTGCGATCTTAGGATCGGGGCCCGCAGATTCGCTCGCATTGCCACCAAGCGCCGAACACGCCACAAGACACAAGGCCAGCACCGGCACCATAAACAGGGCCGCAATCTTAGAAAGCTTCATAGTCATTCCTCCGTTATTGTCGAAGCTTGTTTACTTTTTATCGGCGGTCAAGGGGAGCTTTTCCGCCGACACATCCAGGCCATAGCGATAGCTGATGGCATCGACGGGACAGGCCCCGATGCACTTTCCGCACCGGATACATTCGGCATGATTGGGCGCCCGGACCACATCAACGTCCATCTGACAAACCCTTGAACACTTGCCGCACGAGACGCATTTGCACGCGTCGACCTGAATCCCCAACAAGGACACCTTATTCATGAGCGCATAGAATGCGCCGAGCGGGCAAATCCATTTGCAGAAGGGGCGATAGAACAAAACGCTCAGCACTACCACGGCAATGAGAACGACAAGTTTCCAAGTAAAGAGCTGTCCCAACGCAGATCGAATGCCGGCATTGGCAATGGCCAGCGGAATGGCGCCCTCGAGCACGCCCTGCGGACAGATGTACTTACAAAAGAACGGGTCGCCCATGCCCACGTCGTTAATCACCAAGACGGGCAGCAGCACCACGGCAAACAGCAGCACGACGTACTTGATGTACGTGAGTGGCTTGAGCTTTTTCGTGGAGAACTTTTTTCCGGGAATCTTGTGCAGCAGCTCCTGCAGCCAGCCAAACGGGCACAGAAAGCCGCATACAAAGCGTCCCAGCAGCACGCCGAGCAAAATGAGCGCACCGGTAACATAGTAAGAAAAGTTGAACTTGGATGAACCTACTACCGACTGGAACGACCCGATGGGGCACGCACCCGATGCCGCGGGGCACGAATAGCAGTTAAGCCCGGGTACGCAGACTGTTTTTCCCGCGCCCTGATAGATGCCGCCTTTGGCAAAGTTTGGCAGGTGAATGTTGGTGACGAGCGTCGCCGCCGCCTGAATGAATCCGCGAAATCGGGCCAAAACATGCGACGCAGTGTTTTCTCTTTTATCCAATTCCGATACACTCCAAGCACAGCCTAATCGCTTTGGCCAGCACGGCATCCGCCTCGCCACGCATAACGCCAAAGCACACCATGGCAATTCCGACGATCAACAAAGCGACCTGTACCATGGGTTTTACCGCCTTGAACAACCTGACCACTCCTTTCGTTACGCAACCATTGAACCATATCGACCATAAAATCCGTGTTAAGCGCGATTTGAAATGTGCAAGGAGATTGTTATGCGTATTTTAATCGTCGAGGACGAGCGAGCTCTATGTGACGCAATCGCGCGCAGCTTGCGAAACTTGGCGTACAGCGTCGACTGCTGTCACGACGGACAGGAGGCGCTCGACCTACTGGACGTTGAGGCCTTCGACCTCGTGGTACTCGACCTCAATCTCCCCCGTATCGACGGCATGACTGTGCTCAGGGAACTTAGGAAAACCGACTGCGAGACCAAGGTACTGATTCTGTCCGCACGTGGCGGAGTATCCGATAAAGTCGCCGGACTCGATGCCGGCGCCAACGATTACCTCACCAAGCCGTTTCATCTGGACGAGCTTGCGGCAAGGATTCGCAGCCTTACCCTCAGACGCTTTACACAAAGCGACATAGTTTTAACCTGCGGAAAGCTCCGCTTTGACACCAAGGCGCGCATCGCTTCCGTGGACAGCGAGGCTTTATCTCTTACGCGCAAGGAAACGGGAATCTTGGAATACCTGATGCTTAATCAGGGGCGACCGGTAAGCCAAGAGGAGCTTATAGAGCACGTTTGGGATAGCAGCGTGAACAGCTTTAGCAACGCAACCCGCGTTCACATCTCGTCGCTCCGAAAAAAGTTGCGCAGCGCTTTGGGATACGACCCGATTCGCAATCGGATTGGAGAGGGTTACGTTATGGAGGATAGCGAATGAAAAGGCTTTCTCTGCAATGGCGCATAACGATCATGACGGCACTGCTGACGTGCGCGGTGTGCGTGCTGACGAACTGCCTGGTCGGCTATACGGGCATGCGCTACATGGATGCCATCGGCAGCAACATCTCGGCCTTTAACGCTGCCGGCGCGAATTCGCCTCAGGCGTTCGACCCAACGAAAACGGCCCTCAATGACGAGGTCACGATCGTCGTAAACGACGCACAGGAATCTTTTGGCGCGACAGCCTGGTACATCACGGCTGGAGTCACACTCCTTGGCGGCGTGCTGGCATACTTTGTGAGCGGCCACGCGCTCAAGCCGCTACGGGATTTTGCCGCCCAGGTGGAGCGCGTGCAGCCTGACAACCTAAGCGAAATCAGACTCAGTGAAGATGTACCCACCGAGCTACAACGATGCAGCGCCTCTTTCAACGACATGATCGCCCGTCTTGGCGAAGGGTTCTCTGCACAGCGTCAGTTTACCGGCAACGCCGCACACGAGCTGCGCACCCCGCTCGCCCTTATGCAAGCACAGATTGAACTATTCATCTCCGAGCACCCCGGTTTGCAACCCGAAACGGCCGAGCTGCTCGGCCTGCTACAAGAACAAACCGAGCGCATGTCTCGAATGGCCAAGGTATTGCTCGAGATGAGTGAGCTCCGCAGCGTTCCTTGCGAGGACGATGTGGAACTTGGTCCCTTGTCCGAAGAGGTCCTCACCGACCTTGCGCCACTTGCCGAAAATAAGGGCATAGCCCTCAATTGTGCTGGAGACGCTTTAGTAATCGGGAGCGACACGCTCCTCTATCGGCTGGTGCGGGATTTGTCTAGACGAAAGAACGGCTGGAA
>CABUAL010000036.1 GCA_902489515.1 uncultured Collinsella sp.
CCTGAGCATGCAGCTTAATGAGGGCGACCGAGCCGTTTTTGCGGACAGGGGTAGCGCGAAAGGACTGCACATGCGTCAATTTAAGACCGAGAGCAAAAAACTGCTCGACCTCATGATCAACTCCATCTACACCAATAAAGAAATCTTCCTGCGCGAGCTTATCTCTAACGCGAGCGACGCCGTCGACAAGCTCAACTTTAAGAGCCTGCAGGACCCGAGCGTCAAGATCGACCAGGGCGACCTGGCCATTCGCGTCTCCTTTGATAAAGACGCCCGCACCATTACCATCTCGGATAACGGCATTGGCATGACCGCCGAGGAGCTGGAGCGCAATCTGGGCACCATCGCCCATTCCGGCTCCGAGGAGTTTAAGACCGAGAACGCCGAGCAGCAGGGCTCCGATGTCGACATCATCGGTCAGTTTGGCGTGGGCTTCTACTCGGCTTTTATGGTCGCCAGCCATGTGAAGGTCGTCAGCCGCGCCTACGGCGAGGATGTCGCCCATGTGTGGGAATCCGACGGTCTTGAGGGCTACACCATCGAGGACGGCGAGCGCGCCGAGCACGGTACCGATGTCATCCTGACGCTGCGCGAGAACGAGAAGCTCGATGCCGACGGCGAGGCCGAGACCTACGATCGCTTCCTGACCGAGTGGGGTCTCAAGAGCCTGATTCAGCAGTACAGTAACTATGTGCGTTACCCGATCCAGATGATGGTGTCCAAGAGCCGCCAGAAACCCAAGCCCGAGGACGCCGGCGACGATTACAAGCCCGAGTACGAGGACTACCAGGAGCTCGAGACCGTCAATTCCATGACACCGATCTGGAAGAAGCACAGCTCCGATGTCGAGCAGAAGGACTACGACGAGTTCTACAAGTCCACGTTCCACGACTTTGACGATCCTGCGCGCACCATCAGCTTCCACGCCGAGGGCACGCTCGAGTATGACGCCCTGCTGTTTGTGCCGGGACGCGCGCCGTTCGATCTGTACAGCAAGGACTACGAGAAGGGTCTGGCGCTCTACAGCTCCAACGTCCTGATCATGGAGAAGTGCGACGACCTGCTGCCCGACTACTACAACTTTGTCCGCGGCGTCGTGGATTCCGCCGACGTGTCGCTCAACATCTCGCGCGAGACGCTGCAGCAGAACCGTCAGCTCAAGGCCATCGCCAAGCGTGTGGAAAAGAAGATTACCGCCGACCTTGAGGATATGCGTGACAACGACCGCGAGGCCTACGAGAAGTTCTTTGAGAACTTTGGCCGCGGTCTTAAGTACGGCATCTACTCGAGCTATGGCATGAAGGCCGATGAGCTCGCCGACCTGTTGCTGTTCTGGTCTGCCAAGGAACAGAAGATGATTACCCTGGCCGAGTATGCCAAGGGCATGCCTGAGGATCAGAAGGCCATCTACTACGCCGCCGGCGACTCGCGTGAGCGCTTGGCCAAGATGCCCGTGGTAAAGGGCGTGCTCGACCGCGGCTATGACGTGCTGCTGCTGACGCAGGATGTGGATGAGTTCACGTTCCAGGCTATGCGTGAGTACGTTGCCGCCGATATGCCCAAGATCTACGAGGACGATGCTGCCCGCGAGGCTGCCGAGAAGGCTGTGGCCGACGGTGCCGAGCCCGAGGTCGAGGATCGTCATCTAGAGCTCAAGAACGTTGCGACCGGTGATCTTGACCTGGCGACCGAGGACGAGAAGAAGGAGGCCGAGGACGCCACCAAGGAGAACGAGGACCTCTTTAGCGCTATGAAGGAGGCGCTCGGTGACAAGGTCGAGAAAGTCGCCGTCTCCGCGCGCCTGACCGATGCCCCCGCTTGTATCACCACCGAGGGCCCACTTTCGCTCGAGATGGAGAAGGTGCTCCAGAAGGGACCCGAGGGCGCGCCCGACGGCATGCCCAAGAGCCAACGCGTGCTCGAGCTCAACGCCAAGCACCCGGTCTTTGACAAGCTTGTCGCTGCCCAGAAGGCAGGCGACGCCGACAAGATCAAGCAGTACTCCGGTCTGCTCTATGACCAGGCTCTGCTGGTCGAGGGCATCCTCCCCGAGGACCCCGTAGCCTTCGCGGCGGCTGTTTGCAACTTGATGTAGTTCGGGGATACGGCACCGTAACTAGATTAGAACGAGAGTGGATAATCTCCCACTTTTGGCTCGAATGCGGGCTTGAAGTGGGAGATTTTCCACTCTCGTTTTCCTCCGTCCCCAAGGGATCAATTATTTGTCGGGGTTGTGGTTTTGTGACCTGCTGAAATTAAAGATACTGTACAACTGTACGTTAATTTGTCTTCGTAGTATATTGCTACCCGCAAAACTCAACACCATTGTGCTTTGAGACGTTAAAGCGCCTACGTACAATGGTTGTCGATAGTACGATTCGATTTAACGACAGGATGGATGGTCCAAGCGTGAGTCTCGGCAGCAAACTATCCAATGCAAAGGTCTCCTTTGCGATATTTAAGCGCGACATTAAGCGACTGCTTGTGAACCCCGTTGCCTTGGTGGTTACCCTCGGCGTGTGCGTTATTCCCTCACTGTATGCCTGGTACAACATCGTGGCAAACTGGGATCCGTACGGAAACACCCAGGGCATCAAGATTGCCATCGCCAACAACGATCAGGGCACTCAGAACGACCTGGTGGGCGATCTCAACGCGGGCGACCAGGTCGTCGATCAGCTCAAGGAGAACAATCAGCTGGGCTGGACCTTCGTCGATTCGGCGGCCGATGCCAAGGAGGGCGTCGAGAGTGGTGAGTACTATGCGGCCATCGTAATCCCCAAGAACTTCTCGGATAACCTGGTTTCGATGCTCGACGGCAACTACCATCAGCCCAAGCTTACGTACTACGTCAATGAGAAGAAGAGCGCCATTGCACCCAAGGTTACCGACACCGGTGCAAGTACCATCGAGAAGCAGATCAACTCGGAATTTGTCTCCACGGTGGGCGAGACCGTTGCCAGTATTGCCAAGGATGCCGGAGTCGATTTAAAGGACAAGGCAACTCAGACTCAGGATTCGTTGGCAAGTTCTGTCTCCGAGGCATCCGATACCTTGGGCGAGGTGCACGATTCGATTGGCGACATGAATGCCGCCATCGATAAGACGAGTGGCGCCATCGCCTCGGCCGATGCGGCACTTGCCGGCCTGCAGGGTCAGGCGCCGTCACTGACGCAGGCGATCTCTCAGGGTAACGACCTGCTGGGCGAAGCTCGCACCACGGCGGGCAACTCTATCGCCTCGCTCTCCAAGGCGCTCTCGGAAGGCAGCCTTGCGCTTACCAAGACGTCGGCCTCTGCGAACGCTGCCATCGGCAAGCTGACGGGCACGGTCACATCTACGACCACCCGTATCGACAACTCGCTCGAGTCTCTCCAAGCGACGATCGACCACAATAAGGCCGTTATCGGGCACTTAGAGATTCTCGCCAATGACACGTCGACAGGTTCCGAGGAAATTGACGCGCGCATTGTATCGACCATCGATTTGCTTCGAGAGCAGAATGAAAAGCTTCAGAGCATCAAGGACGGTCTGTCTGCGCAGTCGAGCGCCATGGCGAATGACGCCGCGGCTGTCTCGGGTGCCAGCGACGCTATCAATAACGCAATTCAGACCGGTGCGACCAACCTTGGCCAGGCCCAGACGGACCTGGGTCAAAACGCGCTGCCGAAGGCCTCGAGCGCGCTTGATTCCTTTGCCGCCGTTTCGGGTGATTTGACGGGTATCGTATCTGGCCTCACGCCCACGATTGCAAGCGCGCGCGGTACGCTTTCGCAGCTTAACGCTACGCTCGGCCAGGCCAAGACCACGCTGTCCCAGACCGATTCCTCGCTTGCCAAGGTCCAGGACAAGCTCGCAACCGCCGCCAACGACATCGCGGCGCTACAGACCTCCGAGTCCATGGGCGAGCTGGCCGACCTGATGGGCGTCGACGTCAATGACGTCGCAGACTTCATGGCATCTCCGGTTGAGCTCGCGTCCAAGTCGATCTATCCGGTTAAGAGCTTCGGCTCGGGCATTGCCCCCTTCTACACCAATCTGGCGCTTTGGGTGGGCGGCTATGTGCTCATCGCCATTTACAAGCTCGAGGTCGACCGTGAAGGTGTTGGCAGCTTTACGGCGCGCCAAGGCTACTTTGGCCGCTGGTTGCTCATGGTGATCCTGGGCGCGTTGCAGGCCATCATCGTTACGGTAGGCGATCTGGTGATCGGCGTGCAGTGCGTCAGCCCGCTGCTGTTCGTGCTGGGCGGCATCGCCATCTCGTTCACCTACGTCAATATCATCTATGCGCTGTCCACCACGTTTAAGCATATCGGCAAGGCTATCGGCGTCATTCTGGTTATCGTGCAGATCCCGGGTTCGTCGGGCATGTACCCCATCGAGATGATGCCAGGCTTCTTCCAGTGGCTGCACCCGCTGCTGCCCTTTACCTACGGCATCAATCTGCTGCGCGAGACGGTCGGCGGCATGTATTCGTTCAACTACCTGTTTAACCTGTGCATTCTGGGCGTGTTCTTGATCGTGGCGCTCTTTATCGGCCTGCAGCTGCGTCCGCTGCTGCTCAACCTTAACCTGCTCTTTGATAAACAGCTCTCCACGACCGGTATGATGATTTGCGAGTCCAACGACCTGCCGCGCCAGCGCTACTCGCTGCGCACGGCCATGCGCGTCATGCTCGATTCCGATTCGTACCGTCGCGAACTGCTCGATCATGCGGTCGCCTTTGAACATCGCTACCCGTACTACATCAAGGGCGGTTTTGCCGCCGTGGTGGGCGTTCAGGTCCTGCTCTTTGTCCTGTCGACGGTTCTCGATATCGACAATAACGGCAAGATCATCCTGCTTGTCATTTGGATCATCTCGGTTATTGCCATCTGCGGCTGGCTGATCAATATCGAATATATCCGAGCGAGCCTCAATACCCAGATGCGCATCTCGGCGCTTTCGGATGAGGACCTGCGTCGCGAGATGCGCGAACACACGGCCGCCATTCCTGCCGCCCGCCACATGTTTGGCCTCAACGCCAGCGAGCGTGGTGCCAAGGGCGGCGATCAGTCCACGGGCCGCTTGCCGCATATCGGCTCGCACCATAAATCTCAGGGCAGCGACAGCACAGCCACAAATGATGGAGATACCACCGCGCTTGGCAAGCACTCCAAAGGAGGTGAGGCATAAATGAAGAACATCCTGCATCTGTTTAAGCGCGATGTCCAAAACGTGTCTCGCTCCGTGATCGGCTTGGTTGTCGTGATGGGCCTCATTATCGTACCGTGTCTGTACGCGTGGTTTAACATCGCCGGCAGCTGGGATCCGTACGGCAACACCGGCAATCTTAAGATCGCCGTGGTCAACACCGATGAGGGTTACGAGAGCGATTTGATCCCCGTCGAGGTTAACGTGGGCGAAAACGTGACCGCCACCCTACGCGGCAACGAGAGCTTCGATTGGGTTGTGCTCAACAATCGCGAAAAGGCTATCGAGGGCGTTAAGTCGGGCGCGTACTATGCTGCCGTCGTTATCCCCAAAACGTTTAGCGCTGACATGATGACGCTTTTCTCGACCGACGTGAAACACGCCGATATCGAGTTTTACGAGAACCAGAAGGCCAACGCCATTGCGCAGATCGTGACCGAGAAGGGTTCGAGTGCCGTTCAGAGCCAGGTTAACGAAACTTTTACCGAGACCATTACGAGCATCGGTCTTAAGACGGTGTCCAGCCTGCTCGATTACATGAGCACCGACCAGGTCAGCAACTTTATCGCCAACCTGTCCTCGACGCTCGGCGATTCGGTCCAGGACCTGCAGGACGTTCAGGCCAGCGCAACGTCGCTTGCGGGCATTTTGAGCTCCACGTCCGATTCGCTGACGTCGGCGAGCGGCATGCTCAAGCAGACCGGTGCCGTCGATGAGTCGACAAAGCAGCTCATGGAACATGCCAAAAGCGGCATCGATGATTCCAAAGAAGCGCTTAAGGCGGCAAACGATGCCATCGATGCCGCGATCGATGGAAGTGCGGGTTCGTTCGATAACGTTTCTACCGAGCTCGCAAAGGCATTCGGCACTGCAAACCAGCATGTCAATCTTACGGTGTCTCAGCTCAACGATGGCGCAGCGTCACTCAATAAACGTGCCGACAAGATTGATGCCACGGCGAACGAGCTCCGTAGTCTTGCTGGCCAGGTGAGTAACGATAAGCTCAAGGCAGGGCTTGAGGACGCGGCTGCCGAGCTTGACAAAACCGCGACGGAGTACCGCAACAATGCCAATGAGCTGACGAATATCGCGACGTCGCTCACGAAGAGTATGGCCGAGGTCAACAACTCGCGTGCCGAGGTCGATCAGGCCATCGCCGATGCCAAGGCCGGCATCGCGGGTGCCAAATCCGATTACGATTCCACGTTTTCGGCCAAGGCAAAGGAGCTCAAGAAGACCATCTCGGGCGTTTTGGATTCGCTGAACGGTATTTCGAACGATCTGGATAGTGCTGTTGCTGGCCTGACCGACGCATCCGGTTCGCTGGCAAAGGGCCTCTCCAAGGCTGCAAAGCTGGTCAACAAGGCTTCTGATCAGCTGGGCGAGGCGTCGGACAAGATCAGTGCGTTTAAGGACGAGCTCGACGGCGCCTTGATGTCGGATGACCTCGCTACGATCAAGACGATGATCGGCAATGATCCCGAGGGTCTGGCCGTGTCGCTTTCCGGCCCCGTCGCGCTCGATCGCAAGCCGGTCTATCCGATCCGCAACTACGGTTCGGCCATGGCACCGTTCTACACGATTCTGTCGCTCTGGGTGGGCTCGATTGTGCTGGCGGCCATGATGAAGGTCTCGGTTGACGATGAGCTTATCAACGAGCTCATCCCCGTGCGCCTGCACGAGATCTACCTGGGCCGCTACCTGTTCTTTGGCGGTCTGGCCCTGCTGCAGGCAACGCTCGTGTGTGCGGGCGACATCCTGTTCTTTGGCATCCAGTGCGACGACCCGCTGCAGTTTGTGCTGGCGGGCTGGGTCGCGAGTCTCGTGTTCTCCAATATCGTCTACACGCTTACGGTTTCGTTTGGCGATATCGGCAAGGCGCTCGCCGTCGTGCTGCTGGTCATGCAGGTCGGCGGTTCGGGCGGCACGTTCCCCATCGAGATGACCGGCCCCGTGTTCCAGGCGATCTATCCGTTCCTGCCGTTCACCCACGGCATCAACGCCATGCATGCCGCCATGGCCGGTGCGTACCACATGGAGTACTGGATTGAGCTAGGCATTCTGGCGAGCTATCTGATTCCGTCGCTGGCACTGGGCGTCGTCTTCCGCCGCCCGGTCATCAAAGCCAACGACTGGATCATCGAAAAACTGGAGTCAACCAAATTGATTTAGTTCAGCAACGTAAACGCCGTCGGAACATCGAGATCTTCCAACCCGATGCTTTAGCGTAGTGAATTGCACGGGCTGCTTGGTTGTTGCTACAGTAGCGGGGCGTGCCGGGGGTCCGGTGCGCCCTGCTTTTATTTGACCATGAGGCGGCACGCAGCCATGCGCGTGCGGACACCACGCCCAGATTGAGCGCGAGGATGCCCTATGGCCCAGCATGCCACTGACAATATCGAAATGATGCCCGATAGCCCTGTTGCTCGCGAGGACCTGGGCGCGGGCGGCACCTCCCGCGGCGCCGGCGCTCGCTCGCCGCTGTTCTGGAAAGTCCTGCTGCTTTCGGTGGCAGTCGTCTGGGGCTACTCCTTTACGACCATGAAGGACGCGCTCGACACCATTCCGGTGTTCGAACTGCTCTACGTGCGCTTTCTGCCTGCGGCGTTGGTCATGTTTTTCATCTTCCACAAGCGCATCATCGCGCACCTCAACGCCCGCAACCTTATCGTCGGACTTGGCATGGGCGCACTTATGTGGGCCGCCTACGCCCTGCAGACAGTCGGTCTGGCGCACACCACGGCGGGCAAGAATGCTTTTTTGACGGGCACGTATTGCATCGTTGTGCCGTTCGCGAGCTATTTTCTGAGCGGCGAAAAACTCACCCGCTATAACCTGGGCGCGGCGCTGCTGTGCTTGGCGGGCATTGGCTTGGTGGCGCTCGATAGCGTTGAATTCAACATCGGTGATGTCATTACGCTGGCGGGTGCGGTCTTTTTCGCCATCCAGATGGCGGTGACTGCCAAGTACGGTCGCAAAATGGACATCAACGTCATCACGTTTTGGATGTTTGTGGGCAACGGCGTGCTGAGCCTGGCAACGTCGCTGCTATTCGAGACCCAAGCGCCTCTGTCCGTGTGGACGCCGAGCTTTATCAGCGCGATGGCGTTTCTCTCGGTTGGTTGCACATGCGCGGCTCTGCTCATCCAAAACGTCGGCTTGGCGCATGTCTCGGCCTCGACGGGCTCACTGCTCCTTTCGATGGAGTCGCCTTCGGGCGTGCTGTTCTCGGTGCTGCTGATGGGGGAGGCGCTCACCTCGCGCCTGCTCGCCGGCTTCGCGCTCATCTTTCTTTCGATTATCTTGAGCGAGACGCATTTCGATTTCTTGCGCCGAAAATCACACCCGCAATTGTAAACAACTTGTTGCGCCGCCCTCCCAGGGCGGCATTTTTATGTCATGCCCTTAAAGTAGTACCTTGCACTTTACGCTATCAAAGTGCTTGCTGCAAAAACGTTACTGGAGGGCATCTATGGCACCAGCACTGTCCGATCTTCAACCGCAATCAGCGCCCAAGGCCACCGCGGCGGCGCAGACCGCTATCGGTGACGGTCTTGTTGCAGAAGCTCAGGCTTTTGCAGACGAGCTCGCTGCGTGGCGACACGATCTACACCAGATGCCCGAGCTGGGTAACAATCTTCCGCAGACGTCTGCCTATATCCAGGCACGTCTGGACGAGATGGACATCCCCCATACCACGCTAGTCGACGGTTCCTGCGTCGTTGGCCTGATCGGTGCCGGTGCGGCCGCTCAGGGCAATGGCACGTGCAAGGACGAGCAGGCCGGAACGGTCATCATGCTTCGTGGCGACATGGACGCCCTGCCCGTTGCCGAGGAATCCGGCGAGCCCTTTGCATCCACCAACGGCTGCATGCACGCTTGCGGTCACGATATGCACGCGACGGCGCTGCTTGGTGCGGCTCGCCTGCTCAAGGCCCGCGAGGCCGAGCTCGTCGACGCCAATGCCACCGTCAAACTGCTGTTCCAGCCGGGCGAGGAGACCTTTGAAGGGGTACGCGCTGCCATCGCCGATGGCCTGCTGCAGAACCCGCGTCCTCAGGCGGCCTTTGCCATGCATGTCAACAGCCAGTCGCCGCTTGGCCTGGTGCTCTACGGCAGTCCGGCGCTTTCGGGCGTGTACGGTTTCCGCATCACGCTCCAGGGCAAGGGCGGCCATGGCTCGAGCCCCGAGATCTGCATCGACCCCATCGCGGCCGGCGTCCATGTGCACCTGGCGCTCCAGGAGCTTATCGCCCGCGAGGTGCCGGCGGCCAAGGAAGTCGCACTTACCGTTGGTAAGTTTGCTGGCGGCTTGGCGGCCAACGTCATCCCCGACACCTGCGTGCTCGAGGGAACGCTGCGCGGCTTCGATGTTGAGCTCATGGAGCACCTCAAGACCCGCATCGCGGAGGTCGTTAACGGCGTTGCCACAACATATCGTACGCCGGCGACCATCGAGACGCTTTCGGATGTTCCGCCGCTTGTACTCGACAGCGATATGACTCAGGCGTCGCTTGGTTATGTGGGCGCAGTGCTGCCCAAGGCGGCTTTCTTGCCGCTTTTCCATGCCATGGCGAGTGAGGACTTCGCGCTTATCTCGAGCGAGATTCCGAGTGCGTACTTTACCGTGGGCGCGGCCGTAACCGACACGGACGAACACTTTGCCCAGCACCATCCCAAGGCACGTTTTAACGATGCCGAGCTGCCGCTCGGTGCTGCGGCTTATACCGCCGTCGCTTTGGGCTATATCGCCGACCACCGGTAGCACCCAACCTTGCCTTTCAAGCCTGCGGGCATGGCCATAAGGCCTATGCCCTTGTCTTTCAAGGCAATCTTGGGCACTACCGGCGCCCGGCGCAGGCTATTCGTTTGTTAAATAAGGAGCAGTATGCCCCAGCAGCGTAAGTTCTTCCCCGGCTGGCTCGTGGTGGCCTCCGGCTTCGTGATCATGGCCACGTGCTACACGATTTTCGTCAACTGCATGAGCCTGTTCCAGCCGCTCATCGTCAGCGACTTGGGAATATCTCTTGCGCAGTACAACATCTCCAATGCGATCTCTACCGTGGTGAGCGTTATCGGATCGCTTGTCATTGGCCATGTTGCCGATAAAGTAAGCGGTCGCGTTTTGGGTTCCCTAACCGTTATCGCTACCTCTGCCGTGCTTGTCAGCATGAGCTTTGTGGGCGAGCTTTGGCAGGTCTACGTGCTCTTTTCTGTTCGTCCCGTTCTGTCCGTGGCCGCCTTGGAAGCCGAATGGATGCTCGTACCATC
>CABUAL010000037.1 GCA_902489515.1 uncultured Collinsella sp.
CATGGACTGGATGGTTCAGGAGCAGGAGCGCGGCGTAACCATTACCTCCGCTGCTACCACCTGCTTCTGGAACAAGGACGGTAAGGACTACCGCATCCAGATCATCGACACCCCGGGCCACGTTGACTTCACCGCCGAGGTTGAGCGCTGCCTGCGCGTCCTCGATGGCGCTGTCGCCGTCTTCGACGCCGTTGCCGGCGTTCAGCCCCAGTCTGAGACCGTTTGGCGTCAGGCTTCTACCTTCAACGTCCCCCGTATCGCCTTCATCAACAAGTATGACCGCGTGGGCGCTGACTTCTTCAACGCTATCGAGACCATGAAGGATCGTCTCGACGCTAACGCCGTGGCCGCTCAGGTCCCGATGGGCGCCGAGGACAACTTCTGGGGCGTCATCGACCTGGTCACCATGACCGCATGGGACTTCAAGGCCGACGACAAGGGCATGACCTACCCCGAGCCGATGGACGAGATCCCGGCTGAGTTCGCCGACATCGCTGCCACCAAGCGCGAGGAGCTCCTCGACGCTGCTGCCAGCTTTGATGACGAGCTCATGGAGAAGATCCTCATGGAGGAGGACTTCACCGTCGAGGAGCTCAAGGCTGCTCTGCGCAAGGGCGTTCTGGCCAACGAGCTCAACCTCGTCTTCGTGGGCTCCGCCTACAAGAACAAGGGCGTTCAGGAGCTGCTCGACGCTGTCGTCGACTACCTGCCCAGCCCGCTCGACGTCGAGGCCGTCACCGGTACCGATCCGGACACCGGCGAGGAGATCGAGCGTCATCCTTCCTTCGACGAGCCCTTCTCCGGCCTGGTCTTCAAGATCATGACCGACCCGTTCGTCGGTAAGCTTACCTATGTCCGCGTTTACTCCGGCCGCGCCGAGTCCGGCTCCTACGTTGTCAACGCTTCCAACGGTCAGCGCGAGCGCCTCGGCCGCATCCTCGAGATGAACGCCGCCGAGCGTATCGACCGTGACGACGCCGCTGCCGGCGACATCGTCGCTTGCGTCGGCTTCAAGAACTCCACCACCGGTGACACCCTGTGCGCCGAGGGCAAGGAGATCGTCCTCGAGAAGATCGAGTTCGCTAAGCCCGTTATCGACGTTGCCATCGAGCCCAAGACCAAGGCCGAGCAGGACAAGATGTCCCTGGCTCTGACCAAGCTCGCCGAGGAGGACCCGACCTTCCAGGTGTCCACCAACCACGAGACCGGCCAGACCATCATCGCCGGCATGGGCGAGCTGCACCTCGAGATCATCGTCGACCGTCTGCTCCGTGAGTTCAAGGTTGACGCTAACGTTGGTAAGCCCCAGGTTGCCTACCGCGAGACCGCTGGTCACGACGTCGAGAAGGCTGAGGGCAAGTTCGTCCGTCAGTCCGGCGGTCGCGGTCAGTACGGCCATGCCGTCATCAAGCTCGAGAAGATGGAGGAGGGCTTCGGCTACGAGTTCGTCAACGCTATCGTCGGCGGCGTCGTGCCCAAGGAGTACATCCCGTCCATCGACAAGGGCATCCAGGAGGCCCTGAACACCGGTGTTATCGCCGGCTTCCCGGTCCTCGACGTTAAGGTCACCCTGTTCGACGGTTCTTACCACGAGGTCGACTCCTCCGAGGCCGCCTTCAAGATCGCCGGTTCCATGGCTATCAAGGACGCCCTCAAGAAGTCCGACCCGCAGCTGCTCGAGCCGATCATGGCTGTCGAGGTCGAGACCCCCGAGCAGTACATGGGCGACGTTATGGGCAACCTCTCCGGTCGCCGCGGCAAGATCGAGGGCATGGAGGATCGCAAGAACAGTAAGCTCATCCGTGCCAAGGTGCCGCTGGGCGAGATGTTCGGTTACGCTACCGACCTTCGCTCCCAGACCCAGGGCCGTGCATCCTACACGATGCAGTTCGACTCTTATGAGCCTGCGCCCAAGTCCATCGTGGACGAGGTCATGAGCAAGAACGCCTAAGTTCGAGCTCCCTGTTACGTAATCCTGCGAGAACATCTCTCGCACTCTTTGGAGGTTTAAGTTGGCTACCCAGAAGATCCGCATTCGCCTCAAGGGCTATGATCACGAGGTCGTCGATCAGTCCGCGAAGCTCATCGTCGAGACCGCTCAGAAGACCGGCGCTCGCGTTTCCGGTCCTGTCCCCCTGCCCACCGAGCGCAACCTGTACACGGTTATCCGCTCGCCGCACGTGAACAAGGACTCCCGTGAGCAGTTCGAGATGCGCACCCACAAGCGCCTCATCGACATCCTCGACCCCACCTCGGGCACCGTTGATTCGCTCATGCGTCTCGACCTCCCCGCTGGCGTCGACATCGACATCAAGCTCTAAGCGATATCGCTCATAGCTTAAAGGGCCCCGCTGCCGTTACGGTAGCGGGGCCCTTTTGTTTTGAGTTTAGATTTTGGGATAGCGAATTCGTCTGCCGAGCCGGCGGCTGCGGCGCCCTATTCGCTCAGGGGGCGCAAGGATGCTTCTTCGAAGTGGAAGACGCGCAAGCCGCTCTCGGTCTCAATGCATGCGCGGCCGCAATCGTCGACCGTTCTAAATATGCCTCGTGCCAGCTCGTCTCCAGCGGGGAAGCGGGCGATAACGTGCTTCCCGATCCAATTGAGGTGAGCGATATATTCGTCGTGGACGGGCGCGAGCGGACCGGCGTCTTCTTCCTTGGCGTTGAGGCGCTCTGCCCAGGTATCTACAGCGTCTATAACTGCGTGATAGACCTCATCGAGGAACATGTCGACGGCGGGAACGCTCTCGTTGAGGTCCGAGAGGCCAATTGCCGCCAGGCCGCCATCGGGCACCTCTTGGGGCGTGTAGTTTACGTTGACACCAATGCCGCAGACGGCGAAAGGTTTGCCTTCGTTATCGCGTGCGGCCTCGACCAGAATGCCGCCGAGCTTGCGTCCTCGCGCGACCAGGTCGTTGGGCCATTTGAGGCCAATCTCGTTTGCAAGACCCTGCTTTTCGAGTGCTTCGAGCACCGCTAGGCCGCTGACGGCGGCAAGACCAGAGTACTTTGCGGGATTAACGCATGGACGCAGGACAATCGAAAGCAATAGGTTGCCGGCGGTTGAATCCCACTTGTGGCCGCGCCGGCCGCGTCCTGCCGTTTGCGCGCGGGCGGCAAGTCCTGTGCCGTGCGGCGCACCCTGTTTTCCTGCCTCGAGCAGGTCATCGTTGGTCGATCCGGTTACGTCGACAATCGTTAATTGGGCATCCATAGCGGCTGCTACCTCCTTAGTGAATAAGTGAATGACGCAATGGTGTCGAGAGATAGACACAATGTGAAGCCTTTGTCGCATTTGGACAATTTAATGTTAACACGTCAACAAAGACTGAAATGCGTTATCCTCTCTTGGTCGATGTAAACACGTCAACAACTCAAAGGAGGCTAGTGATGGGTTTCACGATTCTTGGAACAGGCTCGGCGCTTCCTGAGCGCAGTGTTTCCAATGACGAGCTGTCTGAGTTCCTCGATACCTCGGATGAGTGGATTTTTACCCGCACAGGTATCAAGAGCCGCCACGTCTGTACCACCGAGTCACTTGACGACCTTGCCGTAGCGGCGAGCGAGCGGGCACTCCAGGTGTCCGGAATCGACGCGAGCCAGCTGGATCTGATCGTCTGCTCGACGACGACGGGTGACCACCTTGTTCCCGCTGAGGCGTGTGCCGTTGCTGAGCGACTAGGAGCGGCGTGCCCTGCCTTCGATGTCTCGGCGGCCTGTGCCGGCTTCGTGTTTGCGCTCGATGTCGCCGAGGGCTATATCGAGCGCGGTCGTGCCGAGCGCGTGCTTATCGTTGCTGCTGAGCAGATGACGCGCGCGCTCGACTGGACCGACCGCGCCACCTGCGTGCTCTTTGGCGATGGGGCAGGCGCCGCAGTGATTGGGGCTGGGGGAGACAGCCCCCTTGCCGTTGAGCTTTCGACGGCGCCCGACGTCGAGACGTTACACGTTCCCGGTCTGGTCGGCACCTCGCCGTTTAAGGCTTCCGCAGATAGCAAGAGCGTGCTGTCCATGAATGGCCGCCGCGTGTTCAAGTTCGGCGTCAACGCCATCTGCGACACGGTCCATAAGCTTGCGGGCGATGCGGGCATTTCGGTCGAAGACATCGACCATTTTGTATTCCATCAGGCTAACGAACGAATCCTGAGTCAGGCGGTCAAGCGCCTCGGCGTGCCAGATGAGCGCGTGGTTCGAACGCTGCGCGAGACCGGCAACATTTCGAGCGCCTGCATTCCCTTTGCGCTTGACCGTCTGGCACGCACCGACGCACTGAATGCGGGCGACACCATCGCCCTCGTTGGATTTGGCGCCGGCCTGGATATAGGTGGCTATCTGCTTCGTTGGAAGTAGTTGCACATAGGAAAAAAACGCCCCTAGGGCACAAACAAAGGAGAACTACCATGGCAGATCAGAAGACCTTCGAGCGCGTTTGCGACGTTATCCGCGAGACCGCCGGTCTTGACGATGTCGAGATGAAGCCCGAGTCCACGCTCGAGGAGATTGGTCTCGACAGCCTGGGCACCGTCGAGATCCTCGTCGCCGTCGAGGACGAGTTTGGCATCCAGCTCGATACCGAGGAGAACCCCAAGACGGTCGGCGAGTTCGCCGATACGGTCGAGGCGGCATTGGAGAAGTAGAGATGCTCAAGACTCCTCTCTGCGATCTGCTCGGCATCGAAAAGCCCGTGTTCCAGGGCGGTATGGCCTGGATTGCCGATGCCTCGCTGGCGTCCGCAGTGTCCGAGGCGGGTGGCTTAGGCATCATCGCGGCCATGAACGCCGACGCCAACTGGCTTCGCGACCAGATTCATGAGCTGCGCGCCAAGACGGATAAGCCCTTTGGCGTCAACGTCATGCTCATGAGCCCGTTTGCCGACGAGGTCGCGCAGGTCGTGATTGACGAGCGAGTGCCGGTCGTCGTGACGGGCGCCGGCAATCCCGCCAAGTACATGAAGGCGTGGAACGAGGCGGGCATCAAGGTCATCCCGGTCGTTGCCTCGGTGGCGCTGGCGCGTCTCGTGGCGCGTCGCGGGGCCACGGCGGTTGTTGCCGAGGGTACCGAATCGGGCGGCCATATTGGCGAGACCTCGACGATGGCACTGGTGCCGCAGGTCGTCGATGCGGTCGACATTCCCGTTGTGGCCGCCGGCGGTATTGCCGACGGCCGCGGCGTGGCGGCCGCCTTTATGCTGGGCGCCGAAGGCGTGCAAGTGGGTACGCGCTTTCTGGTCGCAGACGAGTGCACCGTCTCGGAGCAGTACAAAGAGATGGTCCTGAAGGCCAACGACACTTCGACGCGTGCGACCGGTCGCTCGACGGGACATCCAGTGCGCGCCCTCAAGAGCCCCTTCACCAACGCCTATGCCAAGAGCGAGGGTTCCGGCGCGAGTGCCGAGGAGCTCGGTGCTATGGGAACCGGTGCGCTGCGTAAGGCCGCCAAGGACGGCAACTACGAAGAGGGTTCGTTTTTGTGTGGACAGATTGCCGGCATGGTCAACGAGCGCCAGAGCGCACGCGAAATCGTTGACGACCTGGTCGATGGCGCCGAGCACGTCCTGAAGGGTGCGTGCGCATGGGTGGCGTAGCGTTTTTGTTTGCCGGCCAGGGTGCCCAGCACCCCGCGATGGGCGTCGACTTGATCGAGACATCGCCGGCGGCTGCCGAGGTGTTCGCCATTGCCGATGAGGTGCGCCCGGGGACGAGCGAGCAGTGCCGGAGCGCCTCCAAGGAGGAGCTCTCGCAGACCGAGAACACGCAGCCTTGCGTGTTCGTGCACGACCTGGCAGCGGCTGCCGCCCTGCGTGAGCGCGGCGTGGTACCTGCCGCCTGTGCGGGATTCTCGCTGGGCGAGGTCGCCGCGCTCACCTTTGCGGGGGCGTTCGATAAGCGAGCGGGCTTTGAGCTCGTGTGCGAGCGCGCGGCGCTGATGGCCGCGGCTGCCGAGCGCCATCCGGGCGGCATGCGCGCCGTCATCAAGCTCGATGCGGCGCAAGTCGAGGGCCTGGCAAAACAGGCCGGCGAGGACTGCTGGCCAGTCAACTACAACAGCCCACAGCAGACGGTTGTGGCCGGAGCGCCCGAGGCGCTGCAGGAGCTCGACGTCCTAGTAAAAGAGGCTGGCGGCCGCGCCATGAAGGTCGCGGTGTCGGGTGCATTTCATAGCCCCTATATGGCCGAGGCGACCTGTGGCCTTGCCGCATATATTGAGGCCGGTCACGCGCCGTCCCCGTTGCTCATTCCTGTTTTGGCAAATATGACAGCGGCGCCCTATCCGGCGGATCCCCAGACGGCATCGGATGTCTTGGCCAATCAGGTGAGCCATGCCGTACGCTGGGTCGATACGCTGCATGCTCTGCAGGATCAAGGCATCGACACATTTATTGAGGTCGGCCCCGGCAAAACGCTGTCCGGCCTGGTCAAGCGTACGCTGAGCGACGTTCGTGTGTATTCGTGCGAGACGGCCGAGCAGGTCGCAGCTATTGCCGACGAGCTCGCATAGTCCACAGGGCTGTAACCCGAAAGGAATGACATGGGCAACTTGAACAATGGCGCGCTCGAGCGCAACGACTCACGTCGCGTGGCACTGGTCACGGGCGGCTCGCGGGGTATCGGCCGCGCCTGCGCTATCGGTCTGGCGGAGGATGGCTACGATATCGCCGTCGTCTATGCCGGCAGCGTCGATGCGGCGCGCGAGACGTGCGACGCCTGCGAGGCGGCTGGCGCCACGGCGCGCTCATATCAATGCGACGTGGCCGACCCCGCTGCCGTCAACGCGTGCGTGGAAGCGGTCCTCAACGACTTTGACTCCATTTGGGCGCTCGTCAACAACGCTGGCATCACCCGCGATGGCCTGCTCATGCGCATGGGCGATGACGCCTTCGATCGCGTGCTCGATGTCAACCTTAAAGGAACGTTTAACACGACGCGCGCGCTCACCAAGACCTTTATGCGCCAGCGCGGCGGCTGCGTCGTCAACATGAGCTCGGTTGTGGGCCTGATGGGCAATGCCGGGCAGGCCAACTACGCTGCCTCCAAGGCGGGCGTGATCGGCCTGACCAAGGCGGTGGCGCGCGAGCTTGCGCCCCGCGGTGTACGAGTGAACGCGGTCGCCCCCGGGTTTGTCGAGACAGATATGACGGCAAAGCTTTCGGAAAAGGTTCGTGCGGCAACCGAGGAGCAGATTCCCCTTAAGCGCATGGCGCGCCCCGAGGAAGTGGCCGGCGTGGTGCGCTTTTTGGCGAGCGATGCGGCTTCCTACATTACGGGCGAGGTTGTACGCGTTGACGGCGGAATGGCGATGTAGAAATCAGGGCCGAAGAACGGCTTGGATGAGGAGACCATGATGGAACAGAGAGTTGCAATCACCGGCATAGGTGCCGTATCGCCGCTCGGCAACACCGCGCTTGCCACCTGGGCGGCAATGTGCGCTGGCACGTGCGGCATCGGCCCGACATCAAAGCCCGCATCCGATGCATTTGCCGTCAAGGTGGCGGCCGAGGTCAAGGGCTTTGACGGCAACGAGTACTTTGGCAAGCGTGACGCCAAGCATCTGGACCCCTGCGTTCAGTTTGCGATGGCGGCTTCGGACGAAGCCATGCACGATGCGGGCTTTGATGTCGAAGGCGCCATCGATCGCGAGCGCCTGGGCGTCTACGTGGGCTCGGGCGTGGGCGGCATGACGACGCTCGTCGACAACGTCCATACGATTGCCGAACGTGGGCCCCGCCGCGCATCGCCCTATATGATCGCGATGATGATCCCCAACATGGCATCGGGCAATATCGCAATCCGCCACAAGGCAAAGGGCCCGACCCTGCCCGTGGTGACCGCGTGCGCAACCTCGGCCCATGCGGTGGGCGAGGCGTTCCGCGCCATCAAGCACGGCTATGCCGACGCGATCCTCGCGGGCGGCGCCGAGGCGGCCATTATCCCCGATGCCGTTGCGGGCTTTACGTCCTGCCGCGCATTGACCACCAACCCCGATCCCGCGACGGCCTGCCGTCCGTTCGATGCAGACCGCGACGGCTTTGTGATGGGCGAGGGCGCCTGCGTGCTCGTGCTCGAGAGCATGGAACATGCGCAGGCGCGCGGTGCGCACATTTATGCCGAGGTCGTGGGCTACGGCAACACCGATGATGCCTATCACATCACGAGTCCTGATCCCGAGGCTGCCGGCATTGCCCGCGCGATATCGCTGGCGGTGACCGAGGGCGACGTCAAGCCTTCCGAGGGTCTCTACATCAATGCCCACGGCACATCGACCAAGCTCAACGATTCGTCCGAGACGGCGGGCATTAAGCGTGCGCTCGGCGAGGACGCGGCGCGCGCCGCGCACGTCTCGTCGACTAAGTCGATGACCGGCCACATGATCGGTGCCACGGGCGCCATCGAGGTCATGGCCTGCGCCATGGCGCTCGAGCAGGGCGTGGTGCCGCCGACCATTAACTACCGCACGCCCGATCCCGCCTGCGATCTTGACTACACGCCCAATCGCGCAGTTCGCGCCGACCTTACCTGGGCGCTTTCGACCAACCTAGGCTTTGGCGGGCACAACGCCGCCATCGCGCTGCGTAGATATACGAGGAGCTAGAGCATGGATTCCAAAAGACTTGCCGAGATAGCCGATGTGATGGAGGACCGCGGCCTCACGCGCGTGCGCGTTGAGGAGCCCGATGGCACCGCGGTCGAACTCGAGCGCGCGAGCGCCGCACAGCCGGTTGCCGTGCCCATGCCCATGCCGAGCGCTATGGCCGCTCCAGTTGCAGCTCCCACAGTCGCGCCTGCCGCACCGGAGCCCGCCGCGCAGACACCTGCCGCCGCACCAGAGCCCAAGGGCACCGAGGTGACCGCTCCCATGGTCGGCGTTTTCTATGCTGCCCCGGCGCCGGGCGACGAGCCGTTTGTGCACGTGGGCTCTAAGGTCAAGGCCGGCGAGACGCTCTGCATCATCGAGGCCATGAAGGTTCTCAACGAGGTAACGGCAGAGGCAGACGGCGAGGTGCTCGAGATCTGCGTGGCCGACGGCGACCTCGTGGAGTTTGGCAGCTGCCTCATGAGGATCGGATAGGTGATATCCATGAACAAAGAAGAGCTTAAGGAACTGTTGCCGCATCGCGAACCGATGCTTTTGCTCGACGAGGCCGAGCTGGTGGGCGACGAGGCCCACGGCAAGATCACGATCACGGGCGACGAGTACTTTTTGCAGGGGCATTTTCCGGGAAACCCGGTGGTCCCCGGCGTGATTCAGTGCGAGATGCTCGCCCAAAACTGTTGCGTGCTGCTGATGGGCGATGAGGAGGCGCGCGGCGCGACGCCGTTCTACACGAGTCTGGACAAGGTGCGCTTTAAGCGTCCGGTGCGCCCGGGCGACACGGTTGATCTGGTGTGCTCCATCACGCGTGCGCGCGGGCCGTTCCGCTTTGCGACGGGTACTGCGAGCGTCAACGGTGAGGTTTGCTGCCGCGCCGATATGTCTTTTGCACTCATGCACGAAAGTTAAGGAAGGCTTCATGTTCGACAAAGTGCTCATCGCCAACCGCGGCGAAGTCGCGGTCCGTGTTATCCGCGCGTGCCGCGATATGGGCATCAAGACCGTCGCCGTCTACTCCACGGCCGATGCGGACGCGCTGCACGTGCAGCTTGCCGACGAGGCGTATTGCATCGGCGGCCCGCGTCTTGCCGAGAGCTACCTCAACGACGATGCTGTGCTCACCTGTGCCGTGAAGTCGGGAGCTAAGGCAATTCATCCCGGCTATGGCTTTTTCTCCGAGAAGGCGAGCTTCGTGCGCGACTGCGACAAGTATGGCCTGGCGTTTGTTGGTCCTTCGGCCAAGGTGATCGACAGCATGGGCGACAAGGACGCCGCACGTCGAACGGCTGCCGCGGCGGGCGTGCCCATCGTGCCGGGCTGCGATTTGCTCAAAAGTCCCGAGGAGGCAACGGCCGAGGCTGAGCGCATTGGCTGCCCCGTGCTTATTAAGGCGCGTGCGGGCGGCGGCGGTCGCGGTATTCGTAAGGTCGAGCGCGTGGAAGATGCGGCAAAGGCCTTTATTGAAGCACGCGCCGAGGGCGAGGCCGTTTTTGGCGACGGCGAGTGCTACATGGAGAAGTTCGTCGCGCCGGCGCATCACGTTGAGGTACAGATTATGGCCGATAAGCAGGGCCATGTGTTTTCGCTCGGCGAGCGCGAGTGCTCGGTGCAGCGGCGCAACCAAAAGCTAATCGAGGAGAGCCCCGCGCCGTGCCTCGACGGACACGACGACA
>CABUAL010000038.1 GCA_902489515.1 uncultured Collinsella sp.
CTTATATATTTGCCCTCCCCGGGGCTCCCGCACAACGGGACCTCAGTTGGGTTCTATCCCGTATGGCAGTCGCTTCGCTCCTGCCCGCCTTGGTTGTGAGGGCGGTTTGGCGTTGGAACGGTTCTTTTCTGATATATGCTGGTTGTGGCTCTTCTTTTGGGGGAGTCGCTTTTTTGTTGCTAGGAGGTTGGCCCGTGGTTGATGGGGATACTCGTTCTGAGCTGCTTTCCGTGGATTGGAATGATGAATGGATGCGCCTGCAGGCTACTCGGCATCGGGCTGATGACTCTTTTGAGTGGGACAAAAGAGCCCGGCATTTTCGGCCGCTTGAGACTGCTCCGTATGCCCGGGATTTTATGAAGCTGTTGGCGCTCCAGCCTGGTGAGTCGGTGCTTGATATGGGGTGTGGGGCTGGGTCGATTGCTATTCCGCTTGCGCAAGCCGGGCATCCTGTGATTGCGGCTGATTTCTCTCCTGCTATGCTGGGCACCCTTGATGCTGGTATTGAGTATTACGGGCTTGAAGGCCACATTACGCCGCTTGAGCTTGCCTGGGATGATGATTGGGACCTAGTTGGGCCGATCGCGAAAGCGGTTGATGTTGCCTTTGCCAGTCGTTCGGTCACCACGACCAACCTCAAAGGTGCGCTTGCCAAGCTTGATCGTACGGCTCGTCGGCGTTGTGCTGTCACGATGGTCGCCAACTCCAGCCCGCGCTATGACCTGCACCTGATGAACGCCATCGGCGCCTCGGTTACCTGCAGTAATGGCTTTGTGTATGCTTTTAATATCCTCATTCAGATGGGTGCCCTGCCGCAGGTTACGTACTTTGAATCGCCTCGTCGCGATACTTTCGATAGCCTTGAGGCGGGCGTGGCAGACTTCTCCCGCATGCTCGAGCACGGTAACGAAGATAAGGTTGACCGCCTGCGCGACTATATCGCTCAACACATGATTGAGAACCCCCATGCCGGTGAGCCGGGCTCCAAGGGCGTGCCGCAGGGGCGCTATATGCTCGATCATGTCCGCAAGGTTCGTTGGGCGTTTATTGCATGGGAGCCGGTCTCTGCGCCCAGCTCATAGCCTGTTCGCAGCCCGCACTGCCCACTCACTCGGCATCCGCATTCTTTTTGAACTGGGCAAACGCGCTCCACACCGCACCGTTCCTGCGCTATCGTGGGACAGCTCACGTAAATTAAGGCCCCGTCGCGGGGCGCCCCATACATAGAAAGCGAGAACCCATGGCACTGACAGGAGCACAGGTCAAGCAGCTTCGCAGCATGGCCCATCACCTCAACCCCGCCATCATCATCGGTAAGTCCGATGTCAACGAGGGCACCGTCGAGCAGACGGTCGCCTACCTGGAGAAGCACGAGCTCGTTAAGTGCTCCGTGCTCGATGGCTCCAGCCTTTCCGCCCGCGAGGCCGCCGAGGAGCTCGCCGAGCGTTGCCACGCCGAGGTCGTTCAGGTCATCGGCCGCAAGTTCTCACTGTATCGCGAGTCCTCGCGCAAGGACATCGAGAAGATCAAGCTCGTCTAAGAGCCAATGATCCGGCGATCCAACACATAGCAAGCTTACGGGTGCCCAAGTACTTCGGGCGCCCGTTTTTTATCGCTCGACCAGCACGCGATTGAGCCGCCCCTCCACCAAGCGCTCGTATAGACGCCGCGTCTCGGGCTCGGGCACGCCATTGACCTGCTCCCTCAGGTGGTGCATATGCCCGCTGTACAGCTCGACGATATCGCGCCGCCGCCCCGCCGCACTGTAGACGCGCATGGCGCAGCGCACCATATCCTCACGCGCCGTTTCCTGTCGAAGCCCCGACTCCGCCAGCCAAATCGCCGACTGCAGATCGTTTTCTTCTAGAGCGGCATTTGCTCCCTTAATCATGCAATCGATGTACTTTGACTGCATAATGCGTCGCATGCGCAAAAAGTAGGTGGGATTACAGCCATTGGGAACATACAGCGGTCCGGCATAAAGCTGCTCAATCTTAAGGCACAGCTCAACTAAATGGGGTCCGCGCGCACCCGTGCGATTTCCCAAAACCTCGCGGCTTATCTGATCAAACAGCCGTACATCGGTCTTGACGTAGTCGCCGTTGAGTCCGATGCATTCATTTTGGATGAGCACACACGACTTGCCATCCGGCGTCGGTCCCAAAGCCGACCGCAAGCGCGATATCGTCGAGTACAGGTTGTTGCGGGCACTATTGAACTCGGCATGGGGCCACAGCTCCATGGCCAGCGTCTCACGATCGACGAGCGCATCCATGCCCAGCGCAAGCCGCTCGGCAAGCGTCGCCGCCTTCTTGCGGCGCCACATTTTGTCCGTGATGGGAAACCCGTCGCGCTCGGCGCGAAACGCACCAAACATGCGAATCTCGATATGGTCGATGGTATCAACGGCTTCAACCTCGCCAGCCTGGAACAGGCGCTCGCCCTCCCCTTCCAAATCGTCGCGCAGCGAGTACCGCGACAGCTCGCGCACGGGAAGCTTCTTGCGTATCCTGCCCGCCGGCTCGCCCAGACAATGCATGGCAAGGCGCGCAAAGAGCCGATACGATGGCTCTAGAATCCCCGCACGATTCATGGACATCCAGGCCGCAAGATCGCTGTCTCGGCCCGCACAGGCCAAATGCAGCGCCACCATCCAGGCCTCCGCTCCACCAACCTGCGTCTGGCTTATATCGAGCAACTCCGCTTCCTCGCGCACCGAAACCATCGAGGTGTTACGCAGATATGCCGCGCGCTCCAGCAGCAATGCGTTATCGCGCATGTACGCAATCGACTCCTCGGCAAGTTTGAGCACTTGGACCGCACGGAACTTTGCATTAACCGGCCGTCCCTCTGCCAGCGACTGCCAGCCTTCTAGCAACAGCCCAAACAGCTGAATCTGGTTGTCGCGCATGCGCACGGCAAAACGATCGAGCTCGTTGAACGCCGCATCGTCGGTTACCGGCAAGCCGGAAAGGAGCCGCCGTGCCGCCAACACCATGCGCACCCAGATAGCCATCGCCTTAAGCCCACGTACGTCGAGCGCCTCCCGCACCACCGTCATCTCGTCGTCGCGCTCGTCGGTTCCCGCAAACGACCCGTCAAAGAGCTCCACCAGCATGCTATCGGCCCGTATAACAATCCCCGCGATGTCGAGCTCGCAGTCGTAGGCCTTGCTCGTTTTGAGCTGCTGTAGAACGCCGCCGTCATCTCCCCGCTCGGTCAGGCAGCGCTTGACCTCGATATGCGCGGACAGCATGTCGAGCGCCGTGTGTTCCGTCTCGATTTCCGGCACAGCAAGGTTCATGGGAAGCCCAAGGCCGTTATCCCCATAGCAAACTGCCGTAAGGGCCTGGGCGACCTTCCACGAAACGGGGTCTATTTCACAGGCTGCCTGATCGCCCGCATGCTCAATGAGCGATGCCATGCAGCGGGCGAGCTTTGTGTTGGACACGCTGACCGCCGCCAGATAAACGCCGAGCGCCTCGGCAGGCGTTGGCTCTGGTGCGGGATTGTCGGCATCGATCGTGCCCAACGCCGCCCGGCAGACATCGGCACCGTGCCCCGTCAGAGCAAGATCGACCCCATACTGCCCGGCAAGTTCAAGGACCACGCTACGGTCCAGAAAGGCGTCGGCCAGGTCCATCGCTGCATCACATCGGCCCGCCTTGAGCAAAATTCGGGCCGCACGCGGAACAAGCTCGGGACGGATCTCGGCCACCAACTTTCGCAGGCGCAGACGTCCGTTGTCCTCGGCGCCCAGGCACGTAAAGCTCCGGTCGGCGGGATTCAAGCCAAAGATCGGGTAATCGCGCACAAGGTAGGACTGGTCGATCATCGACAGCCTCACCCCGCAAGCCTCGAGTTCTGCAATATTGCCCTCGCCCATCAAGATCATGAGGCAGGCAACGCAGAACAGCGCATTATTATCGAGCGAAGCAAGATCGACAAGTGCCGCACCATACACGTTGACAATCTCGTTTTCGAGCAGACCGGCAACATCGCCCTGGCCATACAGGCCCGTCTGCAAAGCCGAAACAAGCTCGGGCACGCCCTGTGTGAGCTGGTAAAAGTCAAGCGATGTGCTAATCGAAAACGCCGATGCCCACGCCGAATACTCATAGGCATGCACCTTGAGCATTTGCGCATTGATCTTAACCGAGTCACCCAGCCCATGAATCAGCTGACGATTTGAAGGACGGCAGGAAATAAAGACCCCCACTCCCATAGCTCGCAAGCTGCGAATCCTGTCAATGAGGTCTTCGGTATCGTGCTGATCGAGGTTTGGCACATTATCAATCGCGACAAGGGAATGCGGCTTGTCTTTGAGCTCTTCGGTTACCACCTCGAGCTGCATAAACACCTCGCGCCCAATAGCGCGGTCGGCCTCGATAATCCGCACGGGACCTCGCGTCGGATCGCTTTTTACCTCTTGGGTGTACTGCAGCAGCACCGAGGTTTTCCCAAAGCCATCAGGCGCGTAGAGAACCACGATGCCGGCCTTTCGGCCCTTGGCGATAAGCTCATTCAGCAGACGCTCGCGTCGCACCATATAGCCTCCGCCCAGCGGCATCAGTTCGAGGTCGTCTATACTATCCAAATCGTTTACCATGCCTGCTCCTCTACTCGACCGTATGGACACCGTAACCGCAAGACCATACAAGCCGCACCATGAATAGAGCGGCCTTGTGTTTTAAGTTGTCTATCGGTACGCAAGCGGCAAGTTTTAGTACAGCGAGGGCCGATTGTTATTAATCCCCCGACTAATCGGTCTTTGAGCAGGTAAATGTACTTGTCGGCTTGTCCCATCCCAGTGGCAGTGTAACTCATATAAACATGGTTCACCCCTGTCATTCAACTCGCCTAGCACCCGCTACCGTCTGCGACCTTTTAGTGGCATTTTTGCATAGAATCTGGTATGGAATGAATCAAGCTGTTGGGTATCCGACATCCGTCAAGCTTGCGGCAAGATTTTGGTCAAGCATATGACAAGGACAGCAAAAAGGCCCCCGCAAAACGGAGGCCTTCGGCAAAGCTATGTCGAGGTGCAGGATTCGCGTTACTCGCAGAGCGAAAGGGCGGCCTCGTCGGCGACCACGACGCAGTTGGTGTGCAGCTGCAGGATCGAAGCCGGGCACTCGGGCGTAACCGGGCCATAGCACATGTCATGCACAGCCTGGGCCTTTGCCTCGCCATTGGCGACAACCAGAATCATGCGGGCATACATGATGGTCTGGGTGCCCATGGTGTAGGCCTGACGGGGCACGTCGTCGATGCTGTCGAACAGGCGGCTGTTTGCCTGAATGGTGCTCTCGGTCAGGTCGACGCAGTGCGTGCCCTTGGAGAAGTGGTCGTCGGGCTCGTTGAAGCCGATGTGGCCGTTGTTGCCAATGCCGAGCAGCTGCAGATCCGGATAACCGGCAGCAGCGACAATCTTGTCGTACTCGGAGCAGGCAGCGGCGGCATCGGGATTGGAACCATCGGGCACATGCGTGTTGTTCAGATCGATGTTGATGTGGTCGAAGAAGTTCTCGCGCATAAAGTAGTGATAGCTCTGGGGATCGTCGTGCGAAAGGCCACGGTACTCGTCCAGGTTGTAGGTGCTGACATCGGCAAAGTCAACGTCGCCCTTCTCATACCAAGCGGCAAGCTGCTTGTAGGCGCCAATCGGGGTAGAGCCGGTGGCAAGACCCAACACGCAATCGGGCTTGAGGATAACCTGGGCCGAGATGATATTGGCGGCCTTGCGGCTCATATCCTCGTAGTCTTTGGCTTTAATGATCTTCATTACGCGTCCTTTCTCGTACAAGAGAGGCAAGGCTCCCCTTACAAGCACTTGCCCGCGGCCCGCGTCGGCCGCAACCAACGTGTGCGGCCACCAGGGCGAGGTCGCGTAATGTATATGTCTCGTGTCCAACCGCGTCGAGGCCCCTGCCCGTCCACGGCGACCCAAAGCCTTTTAGCTTCGGACAGCTCCCATCTTGCCACGGAGGGCGCCCTCTTTCAAGGGCGCCCTCCGTAAACGTGTTTGAATTGTAGGCTAAAGGCCAAGCGCGCCACCTAGCGCTCGCGAGCGACGATGAGCTGGTCCATCTCCTCGACATGCTCGCCAATGGAGCCCTTGATGCTCGAGAACTCAACAGAGTTGCACACCAAGATGGGAACCTTCACATCGTAACCCTCGGCAGCAATTGCCTCGCGGTCGAACTCGATGAGCACGTCGCCCTTGTGGACGACATCGCCCACCTGTGCGTGCACGGTAAAATGCTTGCCCTCGAGCTGAACAGTGTCCAGGCCAACGTGGATAAGCACGTCCAGGCCGTCGACCGTATTGAGCGCAACGGCATGCCCCGTGGGAAAAATCGCTTCGACCTTGGCATCCGCTGGCGCGATCACACGCGTTCCGGTGGGCTGAATCGCCACGCCTTGGCCCAAAAGACCGGTGGCAAACGTCTGGTCATTGACCTCAGACAGTGGAATAACATCGCCCGAGATGGGAGCATCCAGCGTAAGGACTCGACCACGCATACCAAAAGACCTCAGGACTTTAGTGAACATGCTCCCCCTCGGACATACCAATCAATCAAAATAACTTTATCAGTTTACCACTTGGCACCCGTTTTTGACCATTAGGGAAGTTCGCGCTTGACAACCTCGACGATGTCGTCGACAACGCGCTGAGTGAGCTCGTGCGTCTCGGCCTCGGCCATGACGCGGACCAGCGGCTCGGTGCCACTCGGGCGCACCAGAATGCGTCCGCGGCCGTCAAGCTCCTTCTCGGCAGCAGCGACGGCATCCCAGATGGGCTGGCAGTCGTCCAGGCCGGCCTTGTTGTCGGAATGCACGTTGACGAGCACCTGTGGGTACTTCTTCATGATGCCGGCAAGGTCGGTGAGGGTGCGGCCGGTACGCTTAAGCACGGCCAGCAACTGCAGCGCCGTCACCAGGCCGTCGCCGGTGGTGTTGTGCTCCAAGAAGATGATATGGCCGGACTGCTCGCCGCCGATGACGGCGCCGTCCGCGAGCATGCGCTCCAAAACGTAGCGGTCGCCCACGGCGGTCTGGACCATCTCGAAGCCCTGCTCCTTCATAGCGATGGAGAAGCCCAGATTGCACATAACGGTCGAGACAATCTCGGAGTTGGCGAGCTTGCCACGAGCGGCGAGGTCGGAGCCGCAGATGGCCAGGATGTAGTCACCGTCGATCTCATTGCCCTCGCTGTCCACGAACAGCACGCGGTCGGCGTCGCCGTCGTGGGCCAGACCGATGTCAGCATGGGTGCGCAGCACGAGCTCGCGCAGGGGCTCAAGGTGAGTGGAGCCGCACTCAACGTTAATGTCAGTGCCGCAGTAATCGGTGTTGATGGCATGGACCGTGGCGCCCAGGCGCTGCAGCGCGGCGGGCGTGGTCTGGCAGGAAGCACCGTGACCGCAGTCAACGGCAACGACCAGGCCATCGAGCCTCAGGCCATCAAGCGTATCGATGGCATGATCGACATATGCCTTGCGGGCGTCCTTCATCTTGATGATGTGGCCCACGCCGGCACCGGTCGGCAGCGTGTCGGCAGCCATGGCTTCCTCGGACATGACCCAGGCGCTGATCTCTTCCTCGACAGCATCAGGAAGCTTCATGCCCTTGCGGCTAAAGAACTTGATGCCGTTGAACTCCGGCGGATTATGCGAAGCGGAGATGACGATGCCACCATCGAGCTCGTTCTGAACGGTGAGCAGCGCCACGGCAGGCGTGGGGATGACGCCGCAGCAGTGCGGACGGCCGCCCTCGGCCATAATGCCGGCGGTCAGAGCGCTCTCGAGCATGGTGCCCGAAAGGCGCGTGTCGCGGCCGATGCAGATGTCCGGACCAAGGAACTTGGTCGCCGCGCGGCCCAGGCGAAACGCGAGGTCGCACGAAAGATCGGCGTTGGCGACGCCACGGACGCCGTCGGTACCGAAGATGTTCTGGGGCATAGGATTGCTCCTTCCCTAGCAGGCGATATGCAACCGCCCACCCTAGTCGAAAAAGAAAAGCGGGACCCGCCGAGGAATCGGCAGGCCCCGCTTGTACATTGTATCTCGAAAGGAGATAAAACCTTAGCGCTTGGAGAACTGGGGAGCGCGGCGGGCCTTCTTGAGGCCGTACTTCTTGCGCTCGACCACGCGAGCATCGCGCGTAAGGAAACCGGCCTTCTTGAGGTCAGCACGGTAGTCGCCAGCGTTCAGAAGAGCGCGAGCGATGCCCAGGCGCAGAGCGCCGGACTGACCGGAGATGCCGCCGCCATCGCACAGAGCGATAACGTCGAACTGACCGGCGGTGTCGGTCACCTTGAAGGGAGCAAGGGCGTTCTCAACGAGCTGATGACGGCCGAAATACTGCTCGGCGTCACGCTTGTTGATGGTCACCTTGCCGGTGCCGGGGACGAGACGGACGCGGGCGACGGCGTTCTTACGACGGCCGGTACCCTGGTAGACAACGGTGTTCTCAGCCATCTTTAAGCCTCCAGCTCAATCTTCGTGGGGTTCTGGGCAGCATGCGGATGCTCGGCACCAGCGTAGACCTTAAGCTTGGTCATCTGGGCACGGCCGAGGGTGGTCTTGGGCAGCATGCCGCGAACGGCGCGCTCGATGACCTTCTCCGGGTGCTTCTCCATAGCCTGGCGGAAGCTCTCAGCCTTGAGGCCGCCGTTGTAGCCGCTGTGGCGATAATAGGTCTTCGTGTCGGCCTTGTTACCGGTAAGCTGGACCTTATCGGCGTTGATGACGACAACGAAGTCGCCGCAGTCGCTGTTGGGCGTGAACTGGGGCTTGTTCTTACCGCGCAGGATCATTGCGATCTGGGTGGCAAGACGGCCCAGGACAGCACCATCGGCGTCGACGAGAACCCAGTTGCGCTGGACCTCGCCCTGCTTGGCGTAGTGAGTCGATTTCGAAATCACTTAGACTCCTCCATGTACAGTACGTGTTGTTACAGAGATTCACGGGGCTCTGCAAGTAACCCGTCCATATTACCCCGCTCGCCGTACGAGTCAACAGGTATTTTGGCTCCGACCAGAGTTTCTGCACATGTCATCCACGAGCCGTGATTTTCCAGCTCTTTAGCTGTTGTCATTTTTTGAGGGTTCGCCGTCGCTAGCGCTCAACGAACTCTTGGATTTCCGCGAGCAGGCGCTTTGCCTCCTGACGGCCCTGGATATACAGGTCCAAAAGCTTTGCCGAATCGTGCTCGACATGGCCGACCTCGACCGGCTTTTGTGGAGCGACGACCAACGCGCGGCCCTCGCGCTCATACTTCCACAGGTGCATGCGCTGGATGTTGTAACGGTCGTGGCGCGTCTCGATAGCCTCGAGCAGATAGGGGTAGTCGGCATAGCGGGCGCGCGCGGCGGGCATAAACTCGTAGGGCTTTTTCTCATACGAGCGGTCCTGCGTGACAATGACAACCGCGCGGTCGAAGCCCGCCTCCTCGAGCACATGCTCGATGGGGACCGAATCGGCTACGCCGCCGTCGACGTATTTGTGCCCGTCAATCTCGACCGTCGGCGTCACCAGCGGCAACGAGGTCGATGCGCGCACGGCATCGAGATCAAGCACGGCGCTTTTGACCGGGAGGTACGTGGCGGTTCCAAAGAGCATGTCCGTCGCGACGGCGTACATCTCGATGGGGCTCGCGTCGAACGTCTCGCTGTCAAAGGGATCCAGGCGGTCCTGGACATCGTTGAAGATAAAGTCGTAACCCACAATGGAGCCCGTGGACGCAAACGATGCGGCGCCCATGAAGCGGCTATCGTTGCAGAAAGCCAGGTTGATGCGGTTGGCACGGCCGATCTGGTGCGACTTGTAGTTCACGCCGTTGAGAGCGCCGGCCGATACACCGTAGACAGCCGGAATCTCGATGAGAACGTCGAGCACGCCCGCGGTAAACTGCCCGCGGAAGCTGCCGCCCTCCAAAACGAGCGCGACCTTGCCGGCGTTCTTTGCCTTATCTTCTGCAGTCATATTGACCTCCTGCGATTGCGTTTTGGCCTTCTTCTACCCAGTTTTGGGATGGCGAGCGCATGGGTTTTGGAGCAGAGTTCGATTCTCCGCGGTGCGGGGGATCCGTTGATGCTGGGCGAGGCCAGCTGAAATTCGATAAACATCGCATCTGTTTTGAGCTGGGGCTTTGCGCGGAGAATCTGCGTATTTGCTTCGCAAATCCGC
>CABUAL010000039.1 GCA_902489515.1 uncultured Collinsella sp.
CGCGCAATCGCCGACCTCAAGGTACAGCCCCGTCCCGTAACGCTTGTCTACGAAGCCTCTCCCGTCATGGATATCATCCTCGGCGCCGCAAAAGAGGGCGCTTCACTCTATGCCGTCACCGACCCCGCCGGCATTACGCACCGCGTGTGGGAGGTCAAGCGCGAGGACGCCGTCGGGGCCATCCGCGCCATGCTCGACCAGGCGCCGGAGCCGGCACTGGCCGACGACCCTGCCTACGCTGTCGCACTAGTCGAGGCATCACAGCTCCTGGCCGACGATGCACGTGCCGCCGGCACCTACACGGGCAAAGAGCCGTTCAACTTTGCCGTAGCTGCGCTCTTCCCCGCCGCGCAGGTCAGCGGCGGCGCGGCGCAGGTTCCGACGGGTCTGCTCACGCACCAGGTCGCGCGGTTCTAGCAAGACCAGACCGTCCAGCACAAAAATCGGCAGCCCAACAAACAGGGGGCGGAGATGCAGCAGGTACATGCATCTCCGCCCCTTTTGCGTCGAGAAGTTATGCCGACGACCCGTGCCGCCGCGCTCGCGTTATCCGCGCTGCGGACCCGCAGTAGCCACGAGCGGTTCAAGCCCCAGCTCGCGCGCGTAGTCTTCCTGCGTAAAGACTTCGACCAGTTCAAACGTATCGGCCGCATCGTCAAACGCAAACTGCAGCACTGAGCAGTTGCCCGGCACGCGTTCGCGCTCGTCGGCCGCCGCGCCCCGCACGTGGTCCAAAAACTCCTTGATAGCCGAGCCGTGGCTCACCGCGAGCACGCACTCGTGGTCCGGACGTCGCATAAGATCGGTTATCGTCGCCGCCATGCGCTCGCGCACCTGCATCTGGCCCTCGCCGCCAAACTGACGATAGAAATCTCGCCACGGGCGCTCGGGCATAAGCATCACGCGCTCGGCCTCAAAGTCGCCAAAGAACCACTCACGCAGACCGTCCAGGCGCTCGTACGCCAAGCCCGGCCACAGGTTGGCGATAGTCTGCTCGGTGCGATGAAGTGTGGAGGTGTAGGCATGATCGGGTTCAATGCCGCGCGCACGTAAGAACATGCCGGCACGCGCCGCCTGGTCGCATCCCAGCTGCGTGAGCGGCGAGTCACTCCAACCCTGAATAATGCGCTTAAGGTTGAATATTGTCTGCCCATGACGAACCAGATACAGGTCTTTATTCATAGGGGTCCTTTCGTTCGTTACCAATCAAGGAGCGAAAACGCACCGTCGCAATAGCCAAAATGAAGCACGGCACCGTTGTCGGGTAGCTCTCCCCTGCCAGTCACATACTCAAGAAACTCCTGGCAGGAAGAGCCGTGGGAGACTGCCAGCACACAGTCGTGCTGCGGCCTGGCCATGATGTGGGACAGCGCCGCGACCATGCGCGACTGGAGCTCGCCTTCAGACTCGCCACCAAAGGCCACCGGATAATCACCCCAGGGCTGCGGCGGCATCTCGCGATTTGATGTACCCTCCAGCGAGCCCAAATGCCACTCGCGCAGGTCATCGACCAGCTCTATCGAGCGGCCCTCACCAGCAATTAGCTCAGCCGTATGCCGCGCCCGGCCCAACGGCGAGGAATACACACGGTCAAAGGTCACGCCACGCGCCTCAAACGCCGCGCGCGTCGCCAGCGCCTGCTCGCGCCCGCGCGCCGTAAGCGGCGAATCGTGCCCACCCTGCAAAATGTTCTGCACATTGAGCTCAGTCTGCCCATGCCGCACCAAATACAAATCTGCCACACGTCCTCCCCTCGCACCACCGCAAGGGGGACAGGTACCTTTGTGGTGGTTTACCGCCGGATCACACCGCGGTGACGCTCAACTACACCAGTACGTCGCCAAGCGGGCGCTTGGGTACGTGGTGCACCTGCGCCTCGTCGCGCCAATAATTGATGGAGCCGTCGGGGCTGGAATCGATCGCATCGATCACCTGTGTCTCGGCCGGAACGCCAAACGCCATGATCAGCTTGAGCTCATACTTGTCGCTATCGAGCCCCATGGCATCGATCGCGTGGGGCGTAAAGGCCTTGAACATGCAGGCAGCCACCTCGGGCGTGGCGCTGCGGGCGGCGAGCATCATCGTCTGCGCGGCAATGCCCGTGTCGACCTCGGTAATAGGAGCGGCGGGCTTGCCCGGAACGGCGCGCTCGGCAAGAATCGCGATGTAGCCGGTCGGGCGCTCGCCCTCGGCAGGACCCGACCAGTCCTTAAGCGCGCCGGCCCATGCAAGCTCGTCAAACACGCGAGCGCAGTCCTCGGAACCGCTTACCACATGAAAACGCAGACGCTGAGCATTGGCGCCGCAGGGAGCCAGGTGCGCCAGTTCCGCCAGCTCGAGCAAAAACTCGCGCGGCACGCGCATGGACTCGTCAAAGCGACGGCACGTACGGGCGCGGCGGACCAGCGCGTCAAACGTGTCCAGGCCGAGCTTTTCGCAACCTTGCTTTGCCATCGACTCCGCGCTAGACGGCGCCGCGGGAACTGTTTCGTTCATAGGGACCCCCAATTTCGGGCAATTGTTCTTAGGAAAATCTAACCTAAAACGTAGGCAATAACGAACAGGGCTGCAATGTTCTACACCTGTTGAATAGAAAATCGCGACGTGGGGAACAACGGAAACAATTCGGGGCCTTTGGGTTACGTTTCACCCTCCCCGACCCATACGTCAGCGCCTTTAGGCGATACTGGTCGTAACGATCAAGGCTTACGCCGCACGGAAAGGAGACATTATGGGCATCTTTAAGAATGATGACCAAAAATCGAGCCAGTTTGGATTTGACGAGAAAAGCATGGCAGGCAAGGCCGTCAAGGCCGTGCGCTGGATTTACGCCATCACGGGCGTCTTGGCGCTCGTCGCCGGCATCGCACTGCTGTTTGCGCCCGCCAAGTCCCTCGTCTTCTTAACGACCGTCTTGGGCTTCTACTTTGTGATCACGGCCGCGATCAGGCTGTTTACCGCTGTTTTCGAGCCACTGCTGCCCACCGGCTGGCGCGGACGAGCATCATCTCCAACCTACTCATTATCTTGGGCGGCGTCATAATCCTGCGCAACCAGGCCTTCTCGACCGCGACGCTCACCACGATGGTGGTTATCGTGGCCGGCTTTGGCTGGATCGTCGAAGGTGTCATGTCCATTCTGGAGTCCGAGCTTTCGTCCAACCGTGCCCTCGCCATCCTGAGCGGCGCGCTCTCCATCATCGCCGGCATGTTCGTGTTTATCTATCCGCTGTGGTCGGCCAAGATGCTCGTCATCTTTAGCGGCGCCGCACTGCTGGTGTTTGGCGTAACGCTGATTGTTCGCGCTATTCAATTTGGCAAACTGGTGCACTAGATGCCGCGAACGCTCTTTATTGATGCAGACGCCTGCCCGGTCACGCGCGAGTCGATTGACTGCGCGCGGCGGGCGGGCGTCGCCGTCGTTATCGCCGGCAACAGCACACAGAACCTGGAACGCCACATTCGCCGCGACGATCCGCGCGACGTCGAGCATGCGCGACGCGGATTTTGGGTCACGACGCTCGATGTGAGCGTGGGCGCCGACAGCGCCGACTTTGCCATTGTCGAACGCCTGCAGGCGGGCGACGTAGTCGTGACGCAGGACATTGGCTTGGCGAGCATGGTGCTCGGGCGCGATGCCGCCGCCATCGGCGTGCGCGGGCGCGTCTACGATAAGGCGACCATCGACATGCAACTGTTTATTCGCCACGAGGAAAAGAAGGTGCGCCGCGCCGGCGGTCGCACTCGCGGTCCGGCGGCATTTACCAGCGAAGACCGGGCCCGCTTTAAGCGCAACCTCACCGAGCTGCTGCGCTAACCAAGGTAGATTTTCGGGACATGCCCGGAAATCTACCTTTTTGTTTTGAGCGGTGTGAGCGCTCGGAATCCATGGCTCAACAAAAAACGGGCTTCAAAATGCCATGCGTCGCCGCATTGCGCAGGCGCCGAGCATGGCTATTTGAAGCCCATTTTTTAAGCCTACTTAGAGGCCGAAGGCGGATAGGATAAGGCCCCAGCCGGCGCCGATGACGTACATCATGACCAGGAACACGGCGTTTTCACGAGCGCTGCGGTTGGTGCGGAACAGGACAAGATAGCCCACGCCGGCGGAAATGAGCGTGCCAGCGAGCATCGGCGCCAATTGCAGCGCACCTTCCAGATATAGTTGCGTAATGACCACGCTCGCCGAGCAGTTGGGAATCAGGCCGACAAGCGCCGAGCCCAAGACGGCGAGCGTCTCGTTGCCACGCAGGAACTGCTCGATCGCGGACTCGCCGAAGGTCTCGAGCACGGCGACCAGGACCAGCGTCACCAGGAAAATAAAAACCGAAACCTGCACAGTGTGCGAGATCGCGCTGCGGATAATCGACAGAACGGACGCGCCCTCGTGGGAGTGGTCGTGGCTGTGGCCGTGGTGGTGCTCATGCTCGCCCGTGTGACCGTGATCATGGCTGTGTCCGTGGTCGCGCTCGTGTTCATCTTCATCATCGCAACCGCAATGGTCGCGCTCGCACAACTCGTGGATGTGGTCGGCGCTCACGCCCGCCTCGGCCACCTCGTCGATGATGTCACCGCCGCTGTGGTCATCGTGCGCGCAGTTCACATGGGCAGGATTGGCCGCGGTTCCCAGCACGGTACGGCGAATCGCCGCGTGCGCGCGGGCGTTACGGCGCAGGCCGCGAATGGCAGCGTCCACGATAAAGCCCGTGACCAGCGCGATCAGTGCTTTCGAAGCCAAAAGCATCGCCATGGTCTGCACGGGCACCTGCTCGGCGAGCAACAGCGGCAGCATCTCATCGGAGGTCGAAAGGAACACCGCCACCAACGTGCCCAAGGTCACGACGCGACCGGCGTACAGTGTGGCCGCCATTGCCGAAAAGCCGCACTGCGGCACCATGCCCAGCAACGAGCCAACCACGGGACCCGCGGCGCCGGCGCGCTTGATGGCCCCGTTAACGCGGTCACCCGCGACGTGCTCCAAGGTCTCGAGAGCAAGATACGTCACCAACAAAAACGGCGCCAGCGAGAGCGTGTCCTTGCCGGCGTCGAGCAGAATATCAATCAGCAAATCCATGACGGATGGAACCTTTCATGTCTTTCGGCAGCATTGTAAAAGTCCTAGCGGTCAACTAGGGTATTGTAGTTGTCCTAGGCGCGATGCCAATAGTTGCCCATGGTAAACTATCATCTCGCCATAACTCAATGCCACCGAGCCGCGCGACACGGCCCGTCCAAGGAGCAGTTATATGAACGTTTCACAAGCACTCGAATACGAGCGCCAGCCGTTTATTCCCATGTTTATCTATGGCGATCACGGCGCCATGGAGTCCGAGCGCCAGAAGGGCGAGGAGGCCCTTAAGGTGCTCGAAACCGAGTACTTTACCGCCGAGGGCGACCCCAGCTTCGACTTTGCCACCGTGCGCGACCTGGCTGACCGCAACCGCGACCTGTGCGACCAGATTGGCGAGGCGCGCCTGCGCAACGTGACGCCCGCGACGCTTTCGCGCGGCCTGTCCGATGCCGACACCTGCGCTGCCATCGGCAAGATGCAAAAGCGCACCGCCGCGTCCGTTATGCGCGAAATCCGCGGCGACCGCGACGCGCTCGGCGTGGCCTACGCCCGCAAGCCCATCCAGGGCACCGTGCTCGGTATCGACATCGAGACCACCGGCCGTGCACCCGAGCGCGGCTATATCATCAACGTGGGCTGGGAGATCATGGAGCTCACCAGCGACGCCGTCCCGCATGACGCCGAGGCACACTACTGCGGCCTGCCCGACATCTACCGCGGCGAGGATGTGCCGCTATCGAACATCCATCACATTACCTGGGACGACATCGACGGCAAAAAACCATTCCGCGAGAACAAGGAACTGCAGAAGCAGCTGCTCAAACTTATGAAGAAGTACCCGTACATGGCGCATAACGCCGCCTTTGAGGACAGCTGGTTCAAGATCCACCTGGACGGCTACGCCGAGGCACGCCGCGCGGGTAAGATTATCGTCATCGACTCGCGCCAGATCTGCCGCAGCCTGGACGCCGACGTGCGCTCGCTCCCCCGCGAATCCGCGCCCGCCGCGCTCGAGAACTGGGCCCGCCGCCGCGGCACCCTCGCCGCCGACGCCAACGAGCAGCATCTGGGCTTGGACGACACCGACCTCATGCTTCGCACCGTCCAAGCCGAGTTCAACCTCAAGAACCTATTCGCGAAATAACCGATCCATCTGCGGGAGCGCCTGCCAGGCACAGCGCAATCCGTCTGGGCACACCGGCACGCAGTAAACTAGGGCGCAGCCTTATGGCTGCACCCTAGTTTTCATCAAAACGAGCAAATACGCGTGCTTCACATAGTCGGCAGGTTGGCCCACCTACATTTTTCGAGTTGTTCGGCCAGCTGAACCACTAGTCAAGGCCCCTTGAACCGCAATCGAAGCTATAGTCGCCTTAATTTCGCATCCAAGCCCCAGAAATCTACCTGAATCAATTCGAATAGGACGTTGCGATCGCACCATTTGTATAGGAGAAGGCCGAATAACTCAAATTATGTTGGTGAGGCATCTGAGCGGTCGGTAAAAACGCTTAGAAGCTACGAATCCGCAACTAAAGTTCATCAAAATAGGGGCAGCCGGCAGAAACCTCCCCAGCCAAAGCTGCTCCCTCAATACGACAGCTCAAAACCCACCGTTCGCAGAAGATAAGCCGCGCCCCAATACCGTTGCCCGAAGTTTCGGACGTATGTGGCGTCCGCTATGCCATCATGCGCGTATGGGAATCGTTCTGTCACATACCACGGCACGCGCTGTATACCAAACAGCCAACTCGCTCGCAAGCTACGCGACCGGTCCCACACCTATGGAAAAGATCAGGGTGTCTACGCCGACCACGTCCGACCTGGAAGCGGCACGAGCATGGCTCAACAGAAAGAATGTCGATTCTGAACGCGTCCATGTGCTGACGTTTTCCAATAATGCCAAAAGGCACCGCAAGGGCTGCATCTGCCACTGCACGCGCTATACGTTTGATGCAGAAAGCTACTTAGAACTCGAGCCGAACGTCTACATCGTCGATATCAAGCTGTGCGCGTTAGAAGCAACAGCCGACCTCAACCTTTCGGAGCTCGTTGAGTATTACTTTGAAATCTGCGGCTCCTACGCGCTTGGAACGTCCGACGAAACTCAATATCGCGAGCGCCCAGCCCTAACCAGCGTTGAAGAGCTCAGAGCCTTCTTTTCAGAGGCATCGGGGTATCGTGGATCTAATAAAGCGCTTAAGGCACTTTCTTATGTACGCGAAGGCTGTCGCTCCCCACTCGAAACGGCGTTTGTCATGATGCTGACAATGCCCAAGTCAATGGGTGGCTTAGCCATACGCGCTATCAAAACGGATTATCCGATCCCAGTCCCCAAAAGATACGCCGCCCTAACGCGACGGACGGTTTTCTACCTCGACGCGCTGCTCGAAAATTCGATGACCGATATCGAATACAACGGCTTTTACCACGACGAGCCCGAGCAGCAATCAATTGACGAGGAGCGCCGAAACACGCTGCGAAACATGGGATATGCCGTTATCACAGTTAGTCGTCATTCATTTTTCAAGCAGTCCGCTTTTAGGCGGGTCATGGAAGCGATTCGCATTCGCGAGAAGATCTGGCCCGGTCGACTCCCGGATAACTTCGCCATCCTGCAAGAAAATCTTCGTCAATTTGTCTTGCGGCGCTACTTCGAATACGGTCGCCGCGTCCTGGAGACACTCAAAGAAGAAGAGGCCGCCAAGCGCGAAATTGCAAGCCAATATCCGCAAGCTGATGACCCGAGCATCAACGATGTGCCCGAACCCGACGACATGCAACATGTCGGGGCCCTTGCTGAGGAAATCAATGGGCCTTGGGAATGCGACATGTTCGCAAAAATCGATGAAAACCGCACGGAAGACGACACGATTATTGATCTAATTGAGAATTCGCTCTTCTAAAGGCGATCTCTGCGGATGTCCACCTACATTTTTCGACTTATTCGGCCACCGATGTACCAGATTGGCTGAAGCAATGCTCGATATAACTTTAGATAAAACTGATTCTGCAGGAACTCCCGTAGAGGAAGAACTGATTCTCGCGGTATTTAACACGATAAAGTACAAATATGAACAGTTCTAATGCTTCTCAAGGTGGCTTTCTTAGCATGCTGGCCGAACATCTCGAAATATGTTGGCGAACATTGCGTCGATGTCTCCCAACCCACAGAAAATCGCAGAGGCGGCAAGCAGTCATCGAAATTAACGCAAATTGTATTGACATATGAACATGCGCTCATATAATTGGAAATTAGTTATATGAGCGCATGTTCATATGAAAGGATATTGCAATGAGCATCCGCGTTGATGAAACGAAACCCGACATCGAGGCCACCGAACCCGCGATCCCCACCACCTGCTCGCCCGAGGACCTTCCCGACGAGGAGCTTCTCTACGACCTCGCCGACCTGTTCAAGGTCTTCAGCGACACCACGCGCATCAAGATCCTCTATGCCCTCATGGGCCGCGAGCTCTGCGTGGCAGACATCGCCGAAGCGACCGAAACCTCGCAGTCCGCGGTGTCGCACCAGCTGCGCACACTCAAGCAGTCGCACCTGGTTAAATTCCGGCGCGACGGGCGCAATATCCTATACTCGCTCGCCGACGACCACGTCTACACCATGCTCAACCAGGGCATGAGCCATATCTGCGAATAGCAACCAACCACGGTACCAGCGCGGCCTGCACCCAAGCCGCAAATACGGGGAAAGGAATCCACCATGAAAAAGCAGTTCAAGCTCGACGAGATCGACTGCGCCAACTGCGCGCGTGAGCTTCAGGACGAGCTGGCCAAGCTCGAGGGCGTCAAATCCGTGTCCGTCAACTTTATGACCCAGAAGCTGACGCTCGAGGCCGATGACGCCGAGTTCGACGAGGTCCTTGACCGCGTTGTGGAGTTTACGGCCGACGCCGAGCCGGACTGCGAGATCATTCTCTAGCCCAGGTTTACGCCAACCCGCAAGGCCGCGCTTGCCGCGGCCTTTGCTCGCGAAATTATATGAGCGAGTGTTCATACATTCAAATGGAAGGATACGAGTCATGGCCACCGCCGACCCCAAGAAGAAAAAGAAGAAGCGCAAGAAAAAAGAGTCACTCGAGCATAAGCGCAACCGCATCCTGGTAGCGCTGGGCATTTTTGCCGTGGTGTACGCCCTCGATGAGCTCGGCACCCTCACTGCCGCATTCGGCACCCCGGGCGACATCTACGCCAGCTTCGCACTGTTCCTCGTGCCGTTTTTGATTGCCGGCTACGACGTGCTCCAAAAGGCATACAACAACATCCGCCGCGGCAAGGCCTTCGACGAGAGCTTCCTTATGGCAGTCGCAACCATCGGCGCGTTTGCCATGGTGCTCTTCCCCGATACCGACCCGCACATGGCCGAAGGCGCCGCCGTCATGCTGTTCTACCAGGTCGGCGAGCTGTTCCAGGCATATGCCGTGGGCAAAAGCCGCAAGTCAATCAGCGCCATGATGGACATCGCGCCCGACTACGCCAACGTCGAGCAAGCCGACGGCACACTCGAACAGGTCTTTCCCGATGACATCGCCGTCGGCACCGTGATCGTGGTCAAGCCCGGCGAGCGCGTGCCTATCGACGGCGTCATCGTCGAGGGCGAAACCCAGCTCGACACCGCCGCGCTCACGGGCGAGTCAGTCCCCCGCCCCGCCAAGTCCGGCGACGATATCATCAGCGGCTGTATCAACATGACGGGCCTCATCCACGTGCGCACCACCAAGCCCTTTGGCGAGTCCACCGTCGCGCGCGTCCTGGAGCTCGTGGAGAATGCCAGCGAAAAGAAGGCACGCACCGAGAACTTCATCACACGCTTCGCCCGCGTCTACACCCCCGCCGTCACCGGCGCGGCCACGGTGCTCGCCCTTGGCGGCGGCCTGGTCACCGGTGCCTGGTCCGACTGGATTCTGCGCGGCCTGACTTTCCTGGTCGTCAGCTGCCCGTGCGCGC
>CABUAL010000040.1 GCA_902489515.1 uncultured Collinsella sp.
CCAGAGCGACAACTTGTCATTCAAAGAGGACGGCATGACCAGAAGGTCTATGCCGCCCTCTTTTCATGCCAATTTGTTCGCCCTGGCGACCGCTCGCTGACGTCGCCAGAGCATCGGCGTTGCCTTGGCTGTTGGAGATGATCTCGTAGTCGTTGGGGACGTTCTTAAATGACTAGCTATAAGGGACACTCTTGCCGGCACTTGGGGACAGTCCCTAAGTGCCGGCAGATTGGGACACTTCTTTGCAAGATGGCGCTGAAGATTGTCCTCGACGACTAGTCGTTTAATGCATCAGTTTCTGTCGAGTCGGTGCGGTTTGCTGGTTGCCCGTATAATGGTCAGCGTATGAACCGCAACCAAGGAGTTCCAGTTTATGGACCAGAGCCTTTTTAAATTTGACCTGATCGCCGAGGACCCGACGACGCATGCGCGTGCCGGCGTGCTGCACACCCCGCACGGCAACATCGAGACACCGATCTTCATGCCCGTGGGCACCAAGGCAAACGTCAAGGGCATTCCTACCGAGACCGTCAAACAGCTCGGCGCCCAGATCGTGCTTGCCAATACCTATCACCTGTCCATGCGTCCCGGCGAGGATACCATCGCCGAGCTGGGCGGCCTGCACAAGTTTATGAACTGGCACGGCCCTATCCTCACCGACTCGGGCGGTTTCCAGGTGTTCAGCCACAACGACGCGGTCAAGCTCACTGATGAGGGCGTGCGCTTTATCGTCAACGACTACGACGGCCGCCACGTGTTCTGGACGCCCGAGGACAACATGGAAATCGCCATGAAGCTCGGCTCCGATATCTGCATGCAGCTCGACCAGTGCCCGGGCTATCCCGCCACGCGCGCCTACGTCGAGCGCGCCGTTGAGCTGTCGAGTATGTGGGCCGAGCGCTGCTATAAGGCGCATACCCGCGATGACCAGGCGCTCTTTGGCATCGTCCAAGGCGGCATGCACCTGGACCTGCGCCTGCGCTCGCTGCGCCATCTGGAGGAGTGCGGCGACTTCCCGGGTTACGGCATCGGCGGCTATTCGGTGGGCGAAGACCACGAGACCATGTTCGAGACGCTGGCACCGCTGGTTTCCGAGTACATGCCTAAGCACAAGCCGCGCTACCTCATGGGCGTCGGCAACCCTACCACGCTCGTGCGCGGCGTTGGCGTGGGCATCGACATGTTCGACTGCGTGCTGCCGACGCGCACCGGCCGCATGGGTACGGCGTTCTCCAGTGAAGGTCGCCTTAACTTCCGCAACGCGCGCTTTGCGCACGACGACGGCCCTATCGACCCCACCTGCACCTGCCCGGTGTGCACGGGCGGCTACAGCCGTGCGCTCATCCGTCACATGGTCACGCAGAAGGAGATGCTCGGCGGTATTCTGCTGTCGATGCACAACATTTACTACCTGCTCAACCTTATGCAGCGTGCCCGTCAGGCCATTATCGAGGGCCGCTACGGCGCGTTTGTGAGCGACTGGATGAACAGTCCTGCGGCGGTGGATTACTAAGGGCGACAGACACGCTTGCGGAGCGTGGGCAACGGCAAAGGCTGAGCGGCAGCCGCTCGTCACATTCTCTGACACTGGCTGCGCGACCGCTGACCGATAGCTTGCAAGCACTTGATACATCGTGGGTACCATACCGAATAGTTGATGTTCGGGCGGGTGTTTGGCGCATGGCGTCGACCCCGCCCGTTTTTCTTTTTCTCGATAGGAGCACCCATGATTAAGAACGAGAATGTCGAGGGCGAGCTTGCCTACGACGAGACGTACCGCCGCGGTCCCGTGGTCATGCGCGGCCCCATGATTCCTAAGGACAACACCTACGCCAACCTGCTGGCGCCCGAGGAGTCGACCGACTGGCTGCATGCCGATCCCTGGCGCGTGCTGCGCATTCAGGCCGAGTTTGTCGATGGCTTCGGCGCGCTTGCCGAGCTTGGCCCCGCAGTGACCATCTTCGGCAGTGCCCGCACGCCTAAGACCGATCCGCTCTACAAGGCGGCGCGTACCGTCGGGCGCAAGATCGCGCAGCGCGGCGTGGCGGTTATCACCGGTGGCGGCCCCGGCATCATGGAAGCGGCCAATAAGGGAGCGGCGAGCGTCAACGGCAAGTCAGTCGGCCTGGGTATCGAGCTGCCGCACGAGCAGGGGCTCAACAAATACGTGAACCTGGGTATGGATTTCCGCTACTTCTTTGTGCGCAAGACCATGTTCGTTAAGTACAGCTCGGGCGCCATCGTGTTTCCCGGCGGCTTTGGCACGCTCGACGAGATGTTCGAGGTGCTCACGCTGGTGCAGACGCACAAGGTCAAGCGCATGCCGCTCGTGCTGGTGGGCAGCGAGTACTGGCAGGGCCTGTTCGACTGGCTCAACGGCCCGGTGATGGATGCCGGCATGATTAGCCCGCTCGATCCAGACCTCGTCCACATCACCGACGACCTCAACGAGGCCGTCGACATCGCCCTGAGCGGGTTGATATAGGGCGAGCGTGCCTGTCGTTGTAGTATTGAATGGCAGACTGATGCTATTTAACATCAGTCTGCCATCTAAATTGGGTATACTGATGCAAAAGACGAGGCGAGGAGGTCGCGTATGTCCACTGCAACGGTTAAGCCTACGACGGTTCGCATCGAAGAGGGGCTCAAGGAGCAGGCGACTGAGTTCTTGGATACGGTTGGTCTAAGTCTCAATTCGTATCTCAACCTTGCTGTTCGGCAGCTGGTAAATCAGCGAAAGATTCCTTTTGAGATCGTAGGAAGGGCAGAGGTGCCCAACGAGGCGACGAGACGCGCCATGGTGATCGCCGAGGCTCATGAGTTGGGGATTTTGACGGACGACGGCCCGTCATTCAATAACGCTGATGAGCTTATATCGTTCCTCGATGAGGACTAGCGATGTTTGAGATTAAAGTCGAGGCTCAGTTTAAGGCGGATTACAAACGGACGATGCGCATCCATCCGCAGCTAAAAACCGAGTTTAGGGCGGCGGTCGCAGAGCTTGCAGCTCACGGCTCGCTTCCCGCGGAATATGGCGCCCATGAGCTTTCAAACCCGGGCGGCAACTACAACGGCCACATCGATTTCCATCTATCCGATGGCTTGGTCGACGTGGTCGTTCTCTACTTGCCGCATAAGACTAATCCTGTGATCCGGCTGGTCAGAATGGGCTCTCATGAGGAGCTGTTCCAGGGTCCGCAGGGCTGATTGCCGATTTCTAAGTTGCGGTGGAATAGGGACTGATTTGCGGTCGATTGGCCAAAAACAGTCCCTATTTCACCGCAACTGATAGGCGCGCCCCGTTCGCTGCTGCGGCCCCCGGTTCTCCTCATTGCTGGATTTCGCTCAAAAACTCAGCGGCGACTTCGTTGCTTTTGAAACGGATGCTGCGGTCTTCTTTCTTGGGGAATGCCAGCAGCGGGATAGTCCCGTACCAGACAGTTTCCTCGTCAATCACGGCCGCGCACAGCCGCCCTTTGGCCTTGACGGAATAGTCGACGTTCATCTCGGCAAAAATCGCTTTCGCGTCATCGCGCGGAGGTGAAGCAACATAAACCTCAAGGGTAATCCCACGGGCGGCTGCGCCTGCGAGTGTGGTGGTGAGTTTCGTGAGGCATGCGGCGGATGCGTAGGATGCGGCTATGAAGGCACTCTTTGTGGCACCGGTGATGTCTTTAATTAATGCCTCAATAGCGTTTGCCGGCTCTATGAGAATGTTGTAATCGGGTTGCTCGCTGTCCTCTGCTGAATAAATTTCGTACCCCAACTTGGCGTACGTCTTGAGTCTTTTCTGGTACATGCGGGCGAGCATGGGTATCGACAGGTCAATGTAGTCGAATATCTCAACCTGTTGCTTGCCCTCGTGGCTTCTGTGCAGTCTGCCCACCTGCTGCGTTACGCTGCCGTCCCAAGATATCGGCGTGGCAATGAAAAGGGTGTCAAGGTAGGACAGATCGAAGCCCTCGCTCAGAAGGCTTTCGGTGGCGACGATGATTCGATGTTCATGCTCAAAGCCGGGAAGACTGTTCAGTATCGCTTTTCTTTCTTTGGCGCCGATTTCTCCGGTTAAGAGTATGGGCTCGTGTCTGCGATCATTAAGCAACCTGAACAGTTCCTCAGCATGCTTTTTCCTTTTGGATAGTATGAGCGGATGTCGACCGTTTGACGCTGCTTCGAGGGCGTCATCGACAATCAATTCGTTTCTTGCCGCATGTGCACACAGCATATCGAGAATCTGATTGAAGCTTGCATCCGGCTCGTAGGCGGATAGCCGAATGCCGGTAAATCTCGGTCGAACGATGCGCTGGATGCCCTGCTGAATTGCCTGCGTTTTTGGATCGATGACATAGCGAAGCGGGCCGCAGAGCATCGAGAGCGCCCGCGTGAGTCCGTCGGAGCGCTCGGGTGTCGCGGAGAGGCCATATATATATTTGGCTGGAGCGGACTTGAGGACGAGCTCGAGCTGTGGCGCGGCAGCATGGTGGCATTCGTCGCAGATAATGAGGCCGTAATTACGAACAAGGTTCTTAACTATCGGCTCCCCGGTTTGGGAGTCTTTGCCAGATAGCGACTGAAAGGAAGCGACGTCGATAAGGCCGCTGACGGCGGTTTTGCCCCCTCCGATTTGTCCAATAAGGGGAGGTTGCTTTTTGCTGATTCGTCCTTTTGGCGTTCGGACCGGCTCTCTGGTGTCCGTAATGTCGAGAAATCGTTCGAGCTGCGATTTCCATTGGGCTATGAGCGCGGTCTTTGGAACAATGACGAGCGCCGGAAGACCAACGGCGGCAATAAGATAAGCTCCGATGACGGTTTTACCGAAGCCCGTTGGCGCAGACATGATTCCGTCTTCGTATTCAAGCATCTGGTCGGCGGCAATTTGCTGTTCGGGATGAAGGGTCCCTTTGAATGCCATCTCAATTGGATTGCCTGTGCTACGTTCGTCTGAATAATGGGCAGTAACGTGGGCTTCTTGAATCAGCTGCTCAAGTTGGGCTTTGCAGCCTCTGGGAATCGCGACGCGGCCATCTCTAAGTTCGCTGAGGTCTATGAGTCGCGGTTTGCCGAATACTGATTGATGCATAGATTGCGCACGGAAGAACTCCGGGTTGGCAAATGTCGCAAGCCTGCGGATTTCCATTTGAGCTGCCGGGCTCAGAGACTTTTCGGGGATGTAGAGCATATCGGCTTGTGTGACGAGCAGGTTCGAGGGGAAGTCTCGTGGCGTGAGCGGGAGCCGCTTTCGTGGCTTTTGGACATTGCGCCTGGTTTTGTTTGTCGCTGCAGCTGTTGCTATTCCAAGCGGTTTGTTTTTGGTGTCCTCGATCAGACGATCCACCGTCGCACGCGAGATTAGTTGGATTTGCGAAAGGTAAAGCCATTGGTCGGGAAAGGGCTCGAATCGTTCGTCAACAAATACGCTGTTTCCTTCCCGCTGCGCTTTTCCCTGAAAGGGCAGCGCAATGAGATTTCCAAAGCCGCCTTCAGGAATGGTGGACTGCGCGGGTATCATTCGGTCAAAGGCTTCGAAGGTGATTGTCTTGTTGAGTGCCGCTGCTTCGGCGATAAGGCAGCTACCGAAATCTCGTGCTGTCTTTGCGTTTATAGGTTCTAGGAAGAAAAACCAGATATGCGCGCCGTTGCCTGACCTTGATCGCTCGACCGCAGCGTTAATTCCATGGTTTTTTACGACAAGCCTGATAGCGTTTGTCGCTTCTTTCCAATCGGCTTTGTCAAAATCAATGACAAGGACATTTGTGTTGCAGTCTTTGTCGAGAACATATTGACCTATGACGTCCCGGAGCCTGTCGTCGCTGCCTTTGAAATGGGCGATAATGGCGGCATCGTTCAGCTCAAGGAATGTGCGGCTGCGACATTCAGCGCATTTAATTCTGTGATGGTTTGCTTTGGGGCAAATGCCTGGCTTCCACTCATTTGCGCAGGCGGGTGTATAGCCGATGCCCCCGTCTTTTCTGCGATACCCGTGAGCGTGCACATCTTTGCGGCCGGTAAAAAGATTGCGAAAGAGCTCGAGTTTGTCGCGCGCTGGGCTCGCGCTGGTAACGATGCCCTCGGTCTGTGCACGTTCGCCGAAAGATTTGCCGGCTTTGTCCCATTCTTCGAGTGTTGCGTAACGGATGTCTGGACCGTTGCTACAGATTACGATCTGCTTACGCGGATCTGAAGCGTGGACAACCGTTTTATTGAGTTTGAATAAGGCGTTCCCGAAAAGGGCGTATTGATGCACGGCGTTGCTCATTTGAATGCCATTCTTGTCAGCGTTCATTGGGATGAGGGTACGTCATTTCAGCTTTATGAGATATGCGACTTCGATTTTGGTTCGGTAATAGTGGGGTACCGATCCGTGAGTGGCAATTAGCCGGTGCCAAAACGTGCGGCGGCTGTTGTTAAAGGTGTTTTGGCGGCTATGGGGCGTGTTGGCGGCGTGGGGAGGGGTCCTCGAATGACTCCGTGGTCAAATAACGTCAAATATGAGTACTGTTGTTAATGTAGTCTCATAACATTTGGTAAGAATAGAATACCAATTCCACATTATTCTATATATCTAACCCACTAAACACGGAATTTTGAGCCTTGGCAAGACGTGGAATTGATCGAAATGATCAATTCCGGCGAGATTTTGCTGCTACTAATTTGGTGGCGGTACTCATATTTGCCATTTTTTGTCCAGTGGGTACCGCGAGGGGCCTGTTCGACTGGCTCAACGGCCCGGTGATGAGCGCCGGTATGATCAGCCCGCTCGATCCGGATCTGGTACACATTACCGACGACCTCAACGAGGCCGTCGACATCGCCCTGAGCGGGCTGATGTAGAGTAGCTAAAATGGGACGGGGCTAAAAAGACTGGTCTGAAACGTTTGATACCAGTCTTTTTAGCCCCGTCCCAAATGAACTGCTTCTAAGTTGCGGTGGAATAGGGATTGATTGGCGGCTGAAGAGCCAAAAACAGTCCCTATTTCACCGCAAGTGGTAAAGGTGCCCCTAGTGGATGGGCTGGTAACGGGGGCAGTAGCTGATGGCGATGGCGTCGACGCCTACATGGGTGGCGATGGTGCAGCCGATGGGGCCGGTGCCGGCGTCTACGTAGTCCTGGCCTGCGAGTGCCTCGTCGACAAGCTCCTGCTCCTCGGCGGCACCGGTCGTGAGCACGCGCACGCTGGAGCCCGGATGCTCGGCCAAAAACGCGAGGCAGTCTGCCATGGTGTTGGCGACGATGCGCTTGGCGCCGCGGCCCTTCTTGATGGCCTTGATCTCGCCCGACTGCCACTCCGGCGAAACGGCCAGGCGAATATTGAGCATCTGCGTGAGCTGGCCGGCGAGCTTGGGCGCGCGGCCGTTCTTAACGAGGTTCTCGAGCGTGCGGGGAATCAGCAGCAGGTGCGCGTCGGGCAGGGTCGCGCGGATCTGTGCCTCGGTCTCGTCCAGGCTGCGGCTGTCCTCGCGCATGGCGAGCGCGTACTCCACCAGCAGGCCCTCGGCACCCGAGCCGGTGCGCGAATCGATGCAGCGCACGTCGAGCTCGTGGGTCTCGGCGACCAGGCATGCGTTGGAATAGCAGGCGGACCATTCGCTGCACAGCGAGATAAAGATCGCGCTGTCGTGGCCGTCAGCACGCACGCGGTCAAAGAGTGCCTTGAACTCGCCGGCACTCGGCTGCGAGGTGTGCGGCAGCTGCTCGGAGCCGGCCATGCGGGCGACGTACTCCTCGGCGGTGATCTGTACCTGGTCGAGCAGGTCCTCGCCCTCGATAATCACATGCAGCGGAATCACGTAAATGCCGAGCTCTTGAGCGCGGGCGGGGGAGATGTCCGACGTGGAGTCGGTTATGATGGCAAAAGACATAATTGCACCTTTCGTTGGGGCGCTTGCGCGCCGCCTTCTTAGAGCAAAGTGCGACAAGTATAGTGGAGTTGCTCTACATTGCTAGGTTCAATTGTTGAATAGTCAACAGTTTGAAGTGACGGTGTGGAAATCATCAACTGGGGAAGAGGGATGCCGATGGCGGCATTACAGCTATGCGAGCGGCCGGTTGTGCTGTTCGATTTTGACGGCACGGTGGCCGATACGGGCCGGGCGGTGATGACCTCGACGCGCAAGACGTTGGCCGCGCGCGGGTTTTCGGAGGCGCAGATGGGTGACCTGCGCCGCATGATCGGGCCGCCCCTGTGGAAGAGCTTTCACGACTTTTATGGCTTCTCCCGCGAGGAGTCGCTTGTGGTGGCTGACGAGTACCGTGCCTTTTTTGATGAGCTGGGACCTGAAGAGTATCCCGTGTTCGACGGAATCCCCGAGCTGCTCGATGGCCTTGCCGCGCAGGGGCATCGCATGGCGGTCGCGACGTCTCGCATGGAAGCAAAGTGCATTGACATGGTGCATGAGCTGGGGCTTTCTCAGTTTGAGGCGGTGGTCGGCATGAATCCGTCGCAGGGGCGCGAGACCAAGGCCGATTCGGTTCGCGATGCCCTGGCGGCGCTCGGCGCGACGGCGGGCGATGCCGTGATGATCGGCGATCGCTTTAACGACGTGGAAGGCGCTCACGCGATGAGCGTGCCGTGCATCGGCATTTATTCGGGTGCGGCGGCGCCGGGGGAGCACGAGGCAGCGGGCGCCGATGCGGTGGTGCACTCGGTGGCCGAGCTTGCTAAACTTTTCGCTATCTAATAGACGTAATGTGAGGGGCGGGCGTATCCGTCGCTCATTGGTAAGGAGGTCGTCCATGAATCAGGTGGAGCAGAGCGTTACCGAGTATGTCGACGAGGTCTGGGAAGATGTCGTTGCCGATATCGAACAGCTGGTGAGCTATCCGTCCGTGGCCGTTGCTGCCAATGCGGAGCTCGGTGCGCCGTTTGGCCGCCCGGTCCGTGATGCGCTCGATTGCGCGCTCGGCATTGCGCAAAAGCTCGGCTATCAGACGAGCGACGACGAGGGCTATGTGGGAATCGCCGATATCCCGGGCCGCGGCGACAAACAGCTCGCGACTATCTGCCATGTTGACGTGGTACCCGCTGGCCCCGGCTGGAACACCGACCCGTTTGCGATGGAGCGTCGCGAGGGCTGGCTGCTCGGCCGCGGCGTGATCGACGACAAGGGTCCGGCCGTGCTGTCGCTCTACGCCGGCGCCTACCTGCTCAAGCACGGCATCGTTCCGCGCTACACCTTCCGCGCGCTGCTGGGCTGCGATGAGGAAGTGGGCATGTCCGACGTTCACCATTATCTGGAGAACTACGCGAATCCTGACTTTCTGTTTACGCCCGATGCCGAGTTCCCGGTCTGCAATGCCGAGAAGGGCCAGTTTGGGGCGACGTTCGTGAGCCCCAAGATCGACGGCGGGCGCATCGTGTCGTGGAGCGGCTCCGAGGCGAGCAATGCCATTCCGTCGCAGTCCATCTGCGAGCTTGCAATTGCCGCCGATGAGCTGCCGGCGCCCGTTGAGAACGTCGACCGCCTGGAGATCACGGCGCTTGATAACGGGCATGCGCAGATTTTCGCCCACGGTATTGGCGGCCACGCTTCGATGCCTGAGGGCACCATCAACGCCGTCGGCCTGATCGTGTCGTATCTGCGCGAGGCCGAGGACGCGTTTGGTGCACGCGATGAGCGCCTGCTGACGCCTGCCGAGCACGAGTTCGTCAAGTTCCTGGCCTTTGTGCATGCGGATGCCTATGGCCGCGGCCTGGGTATCGATGCGACGAGTCCGGCGTTTGGCCCGCTTACCTGCAACGCTGGCGTCATTCGCGTGGCGGATGGCCATATTGAGCAGGTCATCGACGTGCGCTTCCCCGACAGCACGAGTGCCGATACCATCCGCGAGCAGCTCGACCCGCTCGTGGGCCGTTTTGGCGTGACGTGCCAGCTGGGTCGCGCTAAGGTGCCGTTCTCGGTGTCTGCCGACGATCCGGCCGTGAAGGCGCTTATTGATACCTATAACGAGTTTACGGGCAAGCATGCTGAACCCTTTGCCATGGGCGGCGGCACGTACGCGCGCGAGTTCAAGAGCGGTGCCAGCTTCGGTC
>CABUAL010000041.1 GCA_902489515.1 uncultured Collinsella sp.
GTCTTGGCCGAGTCGCCGACCGGGGACATCGCAGCGGCGTTCCCGGCCGCGCCGCCCGCCATACCCACCCCGGCACCGGCGCCGCCAACGCCCGAAGCCGCCCGCACGGTCTCCGAGCGCTTCAGCGCTACGCGGATCCGTGCGAACAGCTCCTCAATCGCAAATGGCTTGGTCAGGTAATCGTCGGCGCCGGCATCGAGCCCGGCCACCTTGTCCATCACGGCATCGCGCGCGGTGACCATTATCACCGGCACATCCTTGTGCTTGCGGACGCGCCGCAGGACCTCCATGCCGTTGAGCTGCGGCAACAGCACATCGAGCAGAATAAGATCGTAGTTGCGCTCCAGCGCCAGGTCCACGGCGGTGCGGCCATCGGCGGCGTGTTCCACCTGGTAGCCCTCGTGCTCCAGCTCGAGCGTCACAAAGCGGGCGATTTTCTCCTCGTCCTCTACGATCAGGATCCGTGCCATGCGTGCCCCCGTTTGCGATTACTTGTCGTCGTTCAGATTTTGCTTGATGTCGTCCGCGGCGTCGGCGGCGTGATCCATAAGGTTGTTGATGCTGCCGGGCACGTCGCCGTCGCTATCGATGCGGTAACGCATGCCAAAGAACAGGCCAATCAGCATCAGCCATATCGTGGCGCCCCAGGCAAACAGGGCGATGATGGGGATCAGGATGGGGATGTTGAGGATGATTGCATCGCGGCGCGTGGCGATAAACTTGGTGTCCAGGCTCAGGCGGAAGAGCTTTTTGAGGTACTCCCACACGCTGTCCATCTTCTTGGAGAAGTCGGTCTTTTCGCTCGACTTCTCGTAGGCGGCCTGCGCGGCGACCATCTCGGCCGAGGGTTCGTCGACCGGCGCGGACTCGGTGGCGGCGTGCGCCGACGTGGTCTGGGTCTTGCCTTGCGACTCGAGCCAAATGATGGCGTCCAAAACGTTGCCGTCGGCGGCGTCGAGCGCGGCTTTGGCATCGGTGTAGCTCACGTTGCACTTGGTGCGGATGGTTTCAACTTTTTCGAGGTCGTCCATGACCTGTCCTTTCGTTCGATGGGCGCGACGCCGGGCGATCTGCCCGGGCGCGAGCGTTGCGTTCGGCGGCCTGCGTTGCGCGGCGCCGCCCCGCCCTTGGTCGAACTCTATAGTGCAGGTTATAGATTAAGCGATTCTTGAGCCAAGATTAACGTTGGATGAGTTTTTGCGCGGCGGTGGGGAAGTATTGGACCTCGATAGCGGGGGATGGGGTGCCGGTAGTAAAGCGGTGTCAAGGGTTGGTCGAGCGGGCGGTTTTTAGGCGACTGGGACATGGCGGGCGGTCGATCACCTATACTGGTCGGGCCCAACTGGAGAGGTGATAACTAGTTATGAAATCAATCAATGTTGCAGCGGCAATTATTCAGAAGGATGGGAAAATCCTGAGCTGCCAGCGTGGCTACGGCGAGTTTAAAGACGGCTGGGAGTTTCCGGGCGGCAAGCTCGAGCCGGGCGAGACCGGCGAGCAGGCAATCGTGCGCGAGATTCAAGAAGAGCTCGAGGTCACGATCGGTAACCTCGACTATCTTTGCACGGTCGAACACGATTACGAGACGTTCCACCTGTCGATGCAGTGCTACCTAGCTACCATCCTTTCGGGGGAGTTCAAAGAGCACGCTCACGAGGACATGAAGTGGCTCGATACCAACAACCTGTGGGATGTCGATTGGCTTCCGGCGGACGTTAAAGTCGTTAGGGAGCTCGAAAAGAAACTCGGACTTAACGGACTTAAGTAAGAAAGGAGCGGGCGCCACATGGTGCCTCGCTCCTTTTTGTTACTCGGCTTCACTAAGATCGCTGAGCATAAACTCGTAAATGTCCTGACGCACGGGCGCATTGAGCTCATATTCGATTTCGACGGCGTTGTCGCCGCTCTTAGTTTTAATAGCTTCGAACTCGCCGGTCGGATGCATTTCGCCTAAGAAATAGAACTCCCTACCGCCCTTATCGTCCTTGTTCTTACGCATAAACAAATACGTCTTCAGGCCGTTTCCTGGCCATGTCTGCAGTCGCTGAATTTCGGGGGAGTTGAGCGTGCGGTTGTTCTTGGAGATTGCAACTAGCTTACTCGGCGAAACAAAGCGGTCTTCATACTGAATGGACTCGCTAATGTCGGGTGCCTTGTCATAGTTAATAAACACGGGGAATGTATTGGTCTTCTCGTCGTAGAAGTAGCCGCCAAGATTTTGGCCGTTGATGTTCTTTTCCCAGTTCATCAAGCGGCAAACCTCTTCGTACGTGTACTTGGCGTTGAGAACGAAATTTGTGTTTTCGTACGTCTCGGCATAATCGAGTCGGTTGCGCGCAATGCCAAAATCCAGCACCTCGAGAATCTGACGTTTGAACTCTGCGTTGCGCAGGGCGCTCGCAAACACTTCGGTCAGACGAGGTCCGCATCCATCGTCAATAAGCAGGGAAACGAAATCCTTAGGAGTGGCAAAGTCGCCCTTAAGGACAGCGATTGCCGACCTAACGGCGCTGTCCTTAAGTTGTGCGCGGTAGTTCCTAAGCGCGGCCTCGCGCATATGTCGATAGCCCTCGTGTCCGGCTTCGACGAGCGTTTGAAGCAAATAGAGGTCTTCGAATCGCTTGCCCGCGGCGAGCTTTTGCGAAATAAATTTGAGAATCTTGGTTTGATCAGAGGAAAAATGGACTGTGTAGCCCGGCTCGTATTTGGAAAGAAATGCGTGGTAGGACCCCAGGCCGCTGTTCTTGAAGATAAGCAGCGGATCGATGGAGCCATTACGATCAAATTCGAGCAGCGAGGGAATCTTGCCGAGTTTCTGACGCAAGTCGAGATATTCGTTCTTCAAAAATCTGACGGAGGTAAAGTCGCCGCCGTCGATGGCCTTATAGATGCGAGCTTCGGAAATACGATCGAAGCTTACCGTTGAGCATCCGGGGATCGCCGAATCGCTCTCTTGGACGAGACGACGCAGACGGTCTTTGTTGTATGTCTTGTCACCCGAAAGCGCGATGGGCACCAAGAAGTTGCTCTGGTAATTGCCAATAAAGTCGAGTACCAGTGCGTATTCCTTGCCATCATTCAGGCGCAAACCTCGTCCGAGCTGCTGAACAAAGATGATTGCGGAGTCGGTGCGTCGAAGCATGATGATCTGATTGAGCGAGGGGATGTCGACGCCCTCGTTCATGATATCGACCGAGAAAATGTACTCGAGCTCGCCGGCTTCAAGTTGGCTGATCGCGGCATCGCGGACTTCATCGGAATCTTGACCGCTAATCGCAGCCGTTCGATATCCGAGAACGTTGAATTTGCGCGACAGTTCTTCGGCCTCGGCGTTTCGATTGCAGAAAATTAAGCCCCTGCGGTTGCTTTTGGCGACGCTATATTCTTCGATCTTCTCGGTGATGTGACGCACGCGTTCATCGGACGTCAAACGCCCGAACAGAGCGGTATCTTCGACCGTCTCATCGTCAATCTCCAGATCGTGAATGCCAAAATAATGGAAGGGGGCTAGCATCTCTTCGGCCAAAGCGTCCTGCAGCGTGATCTGGAACGCGATGACGTGATTGAAAAGGGCAAAGACGTCGTAGCCGTCGGTGCGATTAGGTGTAGCGGTCATGCCCAGATAAAACCGAGGCGTAAAGTACGACATGATGGATTGGTAGCTCTGAGATCCCGTGCGGTGGGCCTCGTCGATGACGATGTAGTCGAACTCATCGGGACGGAAACCGCTCAGATGTTTGGCGACCGAAGAACACATGGCAAACACGCAGGTGGCATTGCTTATATTCTTGCCAGTTTGATAGGTGTCGAACGTATAGGTACTACCTAAGAGCCGTTCGTAGCTTACACGGGAGGCGTCTATAATGCGTCGGCGGTGCGCAAGAAAGAGGATGCGCCGGGGTTTAGTTGCGAGCACGTCGAACGCCGAAAGGAAGGTCTTGCCAGTGCCGGTTGCCGAGACCAGCAATGCACGGGTCTCGCCCTTGCGGTGGATTACGCCGAGCGCCTCAAGGGCGCGCTGCTGCATTTTATTGGGCTTGATTTCTTCGAGGTCGTTCGTGGTTGGGCTAACAGTTGCCTGGAACGTCGGTTTCGATTTGGGCTTTGACGGATGTGCCGATCGATATGCGGCATAGTTCTCAATCCAGTCTTGGGAAAGCAAAACGGTTGAGGTGTCGTTCCATAACGAATTGAACTCGCCCCTCAGTTCGCTGAGTAGGCGGCTGTTCTCGACAGTCTGGTACAGCACGTTCCATTCTTTATTACAGGTGAGGGCGGTCTGCGTCATGTTCGAGCTGCCGACGATGACCGTGCTGGTTTCGCCCTTATCAAAAATGTATCCCTTGGCATGCAGATTACCCTGGAATACGCGAACTTCCATGTTGTCGTATTCCAGGAGCTTGCGAAAGGCATCGGGTGAGTTGAAGTTGAGATAGGTGGACGTGAGCAGCCTGCCCTTAATGCCGCGCTGCTTGAGCTCCTGGAACGTCTCGACCAGGATTTGAAGGCCGCCGTCTGCAACAAACGCTACGCAAAAGTCAAAAGAGCCGCAGGTTGAGAGCTGCTCCTTGATAACGGATAGTAGTGTTCCGCCTGTCGCCTTTGAGTTGGCGATGAGCGTGGGTGAATCGTTCTCGCGTGCAAGCGAGTCGAATTCAATATCAATCTGCTGCTGCGTAGTCATCCCGGCCAAACCTTTCGAAAGACTATGTTGGCGCCAGGATAACAGATCGATCGTTCGTGTTTTGGGCGTATGTGATTTTTAGACTATCGGCTACTCAAGTTTGTGGCTGCGGCCTTGGTGCCGTGTCTTGTTGGGCCTCTCTCTATCTATGTGTATGTGTTTTTGTCTTATAGGCTGCCGGGAGAAACCCTGCCCCCAAGATTCCGCGCATGTCATGGCTCCGTGTCGGCCATGTGGCAAGCTGCTTGTCATGGCCTCGCCGGAATCCGACCGCAAATGGCCACGGACGGATATGCAGGCTCTTGTCGCTACGTGAGAAAAACTTGCAAAACTCGCAAGTTCTTGTCATGCTGTGAGAAAAACTTGCAGATTGGGGCGGGCGATGGATAAACGGATGGTCCCTAGAAATCGATATCTCGAGAAATTGATTGCCTTTCGTGATGCGGATGTCATCAAGGTCGTAACGGGTATGCGCCGTTGTGGCAAATCGACGCTTCTGGACATGATGCGCAAACATCTTGAGGATAACGGCGTTCCATCCGAATGTCTTTTGACCTTTAAGATGGAGTCGTTTGAGCTGGAGGGCGTGCGTGATTGGCGAGAGCTTTACCGCCACGTCGACGGCCTAATGCCTGCTGGTAAGAGGTGCTATCTCTTCTTCGACGAGCTCCAGGAGGTTGCCGGATGGGAGAAGGCGATTAACGCACTTCGTGTCGACCGGGACTGCGATATATATGTTACGGGTTCGAATGCTTTTCTCCTCTCGTCAGAGATTGCGACCTTAATCTCGGGCAGGTATGTCGAGATTCGGATGCATCCGCTCACTTTTTCGGAATATGTCGACTTTCTTGGTCCGACTGACGTCACGAATAGGCTCGCTGTTTTTGGTCGGGAGGACATCGTTGCGCTCGACGATCTTCTCGACCGTTATCTTACGTTTGGAGGCCTGCCGTTTCTCGCTGCTTCAAAGCTACCGGAGCAGGAAATGAAGGACTATATCTGGAGCACGTACCAAACAATCGTCGGGCGCGACATTTTGGCTCGCGAGGCGCGTCGGGGTAGACGGTCGGTGACGAGCAGGAGTGTGCTCGACCGCGTCACTTCCTACTTGGCTGATAACATTTCAAACCCGACATCAATTAATAAGATCGTTGGAACGCTGGCAGAGAACGGGGCGAAATCCTCGCACGGCGTCGTGGACACTTGTGTGTCTGCCCTTGAGGAGACCTATATCTTCTCGCACGCGCGCCGATTTGATATTAAGGGTCGGGACATTTTGAAGACCGGTGGCAAGTTCTACATTGAGGATCTGGGGCTTCGAGCTTTCTTGGATGGGTATCGCGGCAGCGACAGCGGGCGTGTTCTCGAAAATGCTGTTTACAATCGCCTTGTCTATGACGGATACCAGGTCTTCACGGGTCATCTTCGAGATGCCGAAATCGACTTTGTTGCGATAGGCGACGGCTCGGATCGTAAGTTTATTCAGGTCACAGAGTCGATTGACGAGGAGGCGACGCGTAAGCGCGAGCTGCGTCCATTTGAGCTCAGGTCGCTCGAGAAGATTACCGGCGGTTACGAGAAGATCGTCGTCGTTCGTCAGGGGAACCATCCGACCGACATCGACGGCATCAAAATCGTTTCTGCAGTCGACTTCTTAATGGGTAGGCTTGGGGCTTAGGGCGTTTGAAGCGCGTCTGTTTCCTATGCCTGGCGACATTGCCGCAGCTCGTGACGCCGCCGGCTCCTTCCTCTCCGTCAAGCGGCACCAACTCAGTTGATCCGTTGGGGACGGAGGAAAGCGGGTCATTTTCGGCGCGCCACAGGTGATACGAATCCTGCGGCGCGCTGTTTTTTGCGCGAGGGCTTTCAGCTGTGTCCGCGTGGCATGTGACACTTAACCTGCCGTCCCGCTCCGTCGCGGCGGCATGCATCTGAACAATGACCCTCTAAGGAGTTCGATACCGATGAGTGACAACACCAAGCACCTTGCAAAGAAGTGCGTTAAGGACGCGGGGCCGTGCCTCGCGCTGTGCCTTGCCGGCGCAGCGGTCGCGCTGCTGGCTGTTCTGGGGCCATTCGACGTGCTCCGAAGTGCCAGCTCTTTGCACGTTTGCATTGCCCTTGCCGGTGCCATGATGACCGGCGGCGTGCTCGATCTGGTTTTTTGGGTGCTTGACCCGTTTGGATGGAAGAACGAGGGGTAAGCCCTAAAGGATGGAAGGGTTGGAACGGTTGGCTTAGTGATCGTGCAGAATGTGGGCTAGCGACTTACGGGGAAGTGGTGATCCGATGACGGTCTATGTGACGGGCGACGTCCATGGCGGCGCTGACATGCAAAAGCTCCGCGATTGGGAGCTTGGGGATAGCCTGGCGAGCGACGACTATCTCATCATCGCGGGCGACTTTGGCTTTCCCTGGGACTTTTCTGCCGAGGAATGTGCCGATATTGCTTGGCTGGAGTCGCGCCCCTACACCGTGCTGTTTGTCGACGGCAACCACGAGCGTTTCGATCACTGGGCGGAGCGACCCATGGAGTTGTGGCACGGTGGGCTGACGCAGCGCCTGTCGGATACCTCGCCCATACGGCGCCTGACGCGCGGCGAGGCGCTGTCGAGCCTTGCCCGCGCCTCCCCAAAGATGGGCGGCGCCACGAGCGTGGACAAGGAACATCGCGTGCCGTATTCCAGTTGGTGGCCGCAGGAGCTGCCGGACGAGCGCAACTTTGGGGAGGCGCGGGCAAGGCTCGACAGCGTGGGTTGGAAGGTCGACTACGTAATCACCCACACCTGCTCCACGCGCATGCTCTCGCCCACGCTCTATCCGGCACCCGGCTGGAATTGCCCCGGCGTTGATCGTCTTACTGCATTTTTCGATGAGCTGGAAGACCGCTTGGATTATAAGCGCTGGTACTACGGGCATTTTCATCGGGATGCCAACCCGGCCGAGCGCCACACCGTGCTCTATGACTGCATCGTTCGCTTGGGTGACGAACTCCAGCCCTGGGATGTTGCGTAGAGGCGGGGTGGCTGGCTACTCGACCGTTACAGTGATGTTCTCCCGATGCGTACGGATAACATCCCAGCTAAAGTGCTCGACCAGCTGCTCGGCAGAGCGCGGTGTGGCGTCCGGCGCGATGCCCGTTTGCCCGGCGAGCCATCCCAGCAGCGTCTCGGGCGTGCCAAAGCGTGCGCGTAGTTCGCCCAGGTCCAAATCGCGGTCTCGCTTGGAAAGGCGGCGGCCATCCGGCGACATGAGCAGCGGAATGTGTGCGTAGTGCGGCGTTGGAAGTCCCAGCAGATGCTGCAGGTAGATTTGGCGCGGCGTGGAGCCCAGCAGGTCGCATCCGCGCACAACCTCGGTGACGCCCATGGCAGCGTCGTCGACCACCACGGCCAGCTGATAGGCAAACACGCCGTCGCTGCGGCGCACCAAAAAGTCTCCGCACTCGGTGGCGAGTGCCTCGCATTGGGCTCCGTACGTGCGGTCCACGAATTCGATCACGTCGTCTGCGAGGTCGTCGACGACGGGCACGCGCAGGCGCGTGGCCGGAGCGCGCAGGATGCTGCGGCGGGCAACCTCTTCGGCAGAAAGGCCTCGGCAGGCGCCGCGGTAGATGGGCGTGCCGTCGCTCGCGTGCGGTGCGCTCGCGGCATGGAGTTCGGCGCGCGTGCAAAAGCAGGGATAGGTGAGGCCGGCGTCTTGCAGTTGATGCAGAGCACGCTCGTACAGGTCTAGGCGATCATGCTGGTAGTAGGGGCCTTCGTCCCATTCGAGCCCCAGCCAAGCCAGGTCGTCAATCAGTTGGGCGGCAAGCTCCGGCCGCTTACAGCGATCGTCCAGGTCCTCGATGCGCAACACGATGCCGCCGCCCTGGCTGCGGGCCGAAAGCCACGAGCACAGACAGCTGAACACGTTGCCCAGGTGCATGCGGCCCGAGGGCGACGGGGCGAAGCGTCCCACGACGGGGGTGGGCTCTGCCGTTGCCGGTGCGTCCGCGGCGTGTGTTGCTATGTTGCGTGCGTTGATATCCATGCGGACGAGTATAGCGCGGGAGGTGGGGGAGGCACCGGCTCGACAGCTCGATCGCCACCCGCCAGCCCAACCCCTCAAACGACAGAAACCCCGGCAGCTCTTCGCAACTGCCGGGGTTTCCGCGGAAAAGGGGGACATGATCCTCAAGCGAACGGCAAAGGGGCAAACCGTTTTCGCTCAACTGCTTTATGCCCCTTGCTCGCGGACTCAATCAGTGCGCATGCGGCAACACAAAGCCGCTACACCTGTGACGGAGCTATGAAGTGGTATCTATTGCCGGAGCGGGCTATGCCAAGGAGTGTCCCAGATTGCCGGCAGATAAGGAACGTCCCCAGGTGCCGGCCGCGGGCGTGACTTTCGTCCCGTTTGATACTCCGCTGGCCTAGATGTTCGTCATGTGCGCCCGTAAACGTGGGACAATGGCGTTGCTGGTATCACAGACAAAGGATGTGCCTATGAACGCCCCCGTTGCCAAAACCTGTCGGCAGCGCCGCCTGTTTGCGCGATTTGCTTCCGTCTGCGCACTCGTCGCGCTTGCATTGCTGCTACTGCCCGCCGCCGCACACGCCGACGGTTATTCCATGACCCAAACCTACATCAGTGCCACGGTCGAGGCCGATGGATCGCTGACCGTTGTCGAGGGGCGCCAGTTTGAATTCGATGACGACATCAACGGCGTGTTTTGGGAGATTAATACGGGTACCAACCAGCAGGGTGGCACGGCGGGCGTCGATGTGCTGAGTGTCGAGGAGGGGGACACCGCGTTTAACAAAGTCGATAGCGCGAACAAGGGCGACTCTGGCGTCTATACGATCGAGCAGGCCGGTGACGGCGTAAGGATTAAGGTGTTCAGCCCTCACGAGAGCGGTGACAGTGCAATCTATTACGTGAGCTACACCATGACCGGTGCGGTCATGAACTGGTCCGACACCGCCGAGCTCTACTGGAAGTTTGTAGGCGACGGTTGGTCGGCGGATTCCGATGACGTCGAGATGGAAGTCTACTTCGCAAACGCCGCCGCGGGGACGGCGGCCGTCAAGGGCGATAACTTCCGCGCGTGGGGCCACGGTCCGCTGACGGGCGACGTGTCGCTCGACGAGAGCGAGCCCATGGTCACCTATACCATTCCGTGCGTGCACGAGGGCGAGTTCGCCGAGGCGCGCATTGCCTTTCCCAGCGACTGGGTGCCGCAGCTCGCCGCCTCGGGCGAAGAGCGCATGTCGACGATTCTGAGTGAAGAGAAGGAATGGGCCGACGAGGCCAACGCCCGCCCATCATTCCAGG
>CABUAL010000042.1 GCA_902489515.1 uncultured Collinsella sp.
TATGACCGCGTCCGAGCGCACGGCCTTCCTGGCCCACGTGCGCGACATCGTCGATTCGGTCGAGGACAACGTGACCTCGGTGCCCGTCGAGTCCGTTGAGCCCGACAATGCGAAGGATACCGAAGAGGCCGAGTAGCAGCGCAGATGGCAGATTCCACCACCGATTACAACAAACTAGATCCCCTGGGTGACGAGGCGGCGGTTGTCGATGAGGTTGATGCCGCCGTCTCGGGCGCTCGCAAAAAGCCGCGCTCTGTCGATATGGTCCCCGAGGAGCCCGACGCGATGGCGCCGGACGAGGAATATCAGCTCACACCGGCGGGTCGTCGCGAACGCATTGGGCAGATTGTTCGCTTGGTCAAAAAGTACCGTGTGTGGGATAACCTCACGCCGGTTCGCTTGCGCCGCCTGCTCGAGGAGCTCGGCCCCATGTTCGTCAAGATGGGGCAGATTCTGGCCAACCGGTCCGAGATTCTGCCGCAACGCTTTTGCGACGAGCTGCGCCGTCTGCGTTCCGACGTGGAGCCGGTGCCGTACGAGGTAGTGCTCCGCTGCTTGGAAGAGGAATACGGCCTGCGCCTGGGGGAGATGTTCGATGCGATCGACCCCAATCCGCTTGGTAGCGCATCGCTCGCGCAGGTGCACCGCGCTCGTCTGGTGACGGGCGAGGACGTGGCCGTTAAGGTGCAGCGCCCCGGTGCGCAGCAGGTTATGGCACAGGACATCGATATCATCCGCTCGGTGGTGCGTATCGTTTCCAAGTTCGTCAACACCGATCAATTCGTTGATCTGCACGGCGTAGTCGAGGAGTTGTGGACCTCGTTTCGCGAGGAGACCAACTTTTTGGCCGAGGCCAAAAACCTCAACGACTTCTACGAGTTCCATAAGAGCGTTCATGGCGTGACGTGCCCTAAATCCTATCTGGACCTGTGCACCGAGCACGTGGTGGTTATGGACTACGTCGACGGCATTTCGATCGCCGATCCCGAACGCTTGGTGGCCGAGGGCTATGACTTGGAAAAGATCGGTGCCGCGATTGTCGAGGACTACTCGACGCAGGTGCTCGATGACGGTTTTTTCCATGCCGACCCGCATGCGGGAAACATCATTCTCAAGGACGGCATCGTCTACTTTATCGACTTGGGCATGGTCGGACGCATGTCGAGTCACGATCGCGGTATCGTCAAGGATATGATTTTCGCCGTGGCCGAGGGTGACGTGCCCAAGCTCAAGGATTCGCTCATGCGCTTCGCCGTAACGCGTGGCGACTCGGCCGAGCTTGACCATTCGGCCTTTTTGTCCGATTTGGACTTTATCGTCGCCGACTTTGCGGGCCTTGACCTGAAGGATCTTGATATCGGCGAGTTTTTGACCTCGTTGTTAAACCTCGCGCGTAAGAATGATGTTGAGCTGCCGAGCGTGGTAACGATGTTCGCGCGCGGCATGGTGACGCTCGAGGGTTTGCTGACCGAGTATATGCCCAACGTCAACATGATCCAGATTATCCAGACGCACATCAAAAACGAGAAGAGCGCCTATGCGCGCGCGCGTGATATGGGACGCGATCTTGCCGCGAGCAGCTATCGCGCGGCAAAAGGCTCGCTTGAGGCAGCCGAGTATCTGGGCTTGGCTTCGCGCATGCTCACGCGCGGCCAGCTTAAGGTGAACACGCAGATCATGAGCAGCGATAAGGCGCTGCGACAGCTAGGTGGGATTATCGACCGCATGTCGATGGCTATCGTTATCGCCGGTCTGTTTATCGGTTCGTCGGTGGTGTACTACGCGCGCATCGAGCCGGTTGTGTTTGGTATCCCAGTCATTGGCTTTATGGGCTACGTGAGCGCGCTGGTGCTGGCGCTTATGCTGGGTCGCAATATCTGGCTCAACAGCCACGGCGGCAAGCACTAGAGGCTGCGACCGTCACCGCATTCTCCTATCGCAAACAATAGCTTTTACCTTGGGCTTCGCCTGCGTGCGAGGCCCTTTTGCGTGATAGCATATTGACGGTTTTAATCGATGGCCTAGATGGTGGTGCGGAGACGCACGAATGCGCGGTTTTCCTGCGCGTTTGGGAGAATCGGGGTGCAAGTCCCCGGCTGTACCAGTAACCGTAATTCCTCTTGGCTCGGGATGTTCGCGTCGCAGATCGGACGGCGCGCCCGAGTCGTTAAGGTTAAGTCGGATCGCCTCCCATCTTGCATGCGGCTGCGGCGTATGCCGCCGGTGTGCATAGGGCTCTGGAGGAAAGGGGGACCCCGATGGGGGAACTCGAGCGCAACATGCGCGATGACGTGGGGCAGCTTCAAGGCAACGCTCCAAGTACAGACAGTAGGAGACAAATGGATATGTTTGAGGACGAGTGCCAGCGTGCCTCGCTTCGTCGCCGTGGCGTAATCGCGCGCGGCGTGGCAAAGCGCTGCCTGGTGGCATTCCTGGCCTTCGCGATGGCCTTTGGCACCACGCCGGCTCAGCTGTGGGCCGAGGGTGCCGAGGGCATTACCGACGCTGTGGCTCAGGCTACGACGCCGGGCGAGGACGCAGCGCTTGCGGGCGGTGCCGCTGAGCAGAGCGGCGCCGAGGTTTCGGATTCTGGGAGCGCGTCTGCAACTAGTGTCGCCACAACTGAGGCGGCAACTGGCGACGAAGGCTCGGCGACGGGGGAGAGTCCTGCCACGAGTGAGCAGTCTTCGACGGCATCCGCTGGCCAAGCAGGATCTGCCGCCGCGGCTGCCATCCAGACAGAGAACCCGACAGAAACCGGCGATGTCGCCAAGAAGCAGGTCGAGGTCTCGTTCTCGATTATCGGCACCGATGCCGACGGCAAGGCTCAGACCTGGGTGGCACCTACGCAGCTCAAGCTCGACGAGGGCGCGACGGCTGCGGATGCCTTCATTAAGCTGCAGGAGAAGACGGGCTTCAAGGCGAAGTACGAACCGAACACGGCATACGGTTTCTACCTCGAAAGCATCACATCCCCGAGCGATGGTCGCACGCTTGCCTACGATCCGACGACTTATGCCTTCTGGCAGCTGTTCGTCGACGGCGCGTCTTCCTCGGTTGGCGCGAGCAGCGTCAAGCTCACCCAGGGGCAGAAGATTGAGTTTGCCTATACGGCTGGTAGCTCGTCCCCTGTCGTTAAAGACCAAGTTGCCGCAAATGTGACCGTCATTGGTCGCGATGCCCAGGGCAAGACTCAGACTTGGGTCGATAATACGCAGTATGTGGTGACGTCCGGTTCGAGCGCGCTTGATCTTACGAAGGTCGCACTCGAGGCGAACGACATTGACGCCGTTGCTGCGGGCTCCTTCATTCTGAGCCTTAAGTACAACGGTGTTGAGCTGGGTACGCCCCAAGATTATTCGACCTATTGGCAGCTGTTCATCAACGGCAAGTCGAGTGACTATACGGCGGACAATGTCACCATCCATGCCGGCGATACCGTCACGTGGTTCTACGGTGGCTGGGGCGACCAGTTGCCGTCCGATTCTGTCCATGCTTCCGTTCAGGTGCTTGGCAAGGACAAGGACGGCAAGCAGCAGGTTTGGGCTTCGACGGGTCAGACGAGTCTCAAGGCGGGCTCTACTGCCAAGGATCTCCTTGAGCAGACCGGCCTTAAGCTCGATGCTGGCGAATCGTCTTGGGGCTGGTTCCTCAACGGCATTTATTCGCCGTTCGATGATGAGTCCTATTGTGGCTATGATGCTGCGACCAATAGCTATTGGCGCTTCTACGTAAAGGGCAAGTCCGACGTAAAGTACAAGTTCGCCGACGTTGGCGCCGGTGCCTACGAGCTCCATGAGGGCGATGCCGTCACCTTTATGTATGGTGCTGACGCCGATGCCCTTCCTGGTCAGGTTCTTGGGTCTGTCGATGTTATCGGTCCCGATGTCAACGGCAACAATACTCGCTGGGGCTCGGCAAGCAATGTTTCTTTGCCCGAAGGCTCTACTGCCCAGAACCTTATTGAGACGGTCCTGAAGGCCAAGGGCGTTACGTACAACGGCTCCCAGAGTGGTGAGTACTGGTTCCTCAATTCCATCAACTCGCCGTTCGATCACAAGCCGTATGGTTGGGATGCTGCGACCAATAAATATTGGCATCTGTATATCAACGGAGAGCCCTCCTTACTCTGCGCCAATCAGATTACGCTCCAGAGCGGCGATAAGGTCACGCTTGCCTATACCACCGATAATTCGCCCATGCCCGATCCCGACAAGATTGTCGTGGATCCGAGCGCGACAACTCCTGATTGGGATGCCGAGTGGGCCGGCTACGGCAACAGTGGCAACGGTTCGACCGTAACGGATGCCAAGACGCCTGCGCAGGCCGCCGGTCTTAAGTGGGCCTTCGATTGGAAGGCCGAGTCTGGTCAGCAGTATGCCAACTGCAGCGAGCCTGTCATCGCTAACGGCTTTGTGTACATTGCGACCGAGAACGAGCTCATTAAGATCGATTCGTCCACGGGCAAAAAGGTTGCCTCTGCGCCGCTTGCCTCCAAGGTGAGTTATACCTCTCGTCCGATCTACACCAATGGCCTTATCATCGTTCCGCTCAACGGCGGTGCGGTCCAGGCGATTACTGCAGACAAGCTGATCTGCAAGTGGCTGACGCCTGGTTTGACGGACTTGACGCAGAGCTCCTGCACCGTCGTTTCGGACGGCGAGTACGTCTATGTAGGCTCGGTCGATATTTCGTATGATGAGAATTACAACGCGACCTACGGCAACGGCTCCTTTATGCGCATTAAGATTGCCACGGGCGAAGTTTCTTGGCAGAACATTGACCCTGCCGAGGGCTATTACTGGACTGGTGCGGCTTTGACGGATAAGTATGCCATCGTTCCTACGAGCGCGGGTACGCTTAAGTGCATTGATAAGACGACGGGCGATGTCGTTTCGACCATGAAGCTCGGCGCTGTTGCAAATGCCGATTGCATTGCCGATCCGTCCAATGGTTCGACCTTCTATCAGATGACGCACGACGGAAAGCTCCATGTGATTTCGCTCTCGGCGAAGGGCGTACTGAGCGAGCAAGAGACGGTTGATCTGGGCCTTACGAATAATCTGAGCGCCCCTGCGGTGTCTGGTGACAATCTGATTGTCGGCGGACAGACGGCTACGGGCTCTGCTCTGGTTCTCTATAACCTGAAGACGGGTAAGACCACGATGGTCGCTGCTGCCGACGGCAAGGCGCTGCCGGCTGGCCTCAACGGTATTGCTGCTACTCCGCTGGTGAGTGTTCAGGGCGGCAAGACCTATGTGTACTTCACCGTTAACAGCGCGGATAGCAAGGATTACGTCAACTACTCTGCTGGTGGTGGCGTGTATCGCTATACGCTCGGCGATGCAGAGGCGACGCAGATTTATGATGCGGCTGGCCATTACCAGTACTGTGACTCTCCGGTCATTGCCGATGCATCTGGCAACCTGTACTACATCAATGACTCGGGCACGCTGTTCAAGCTTGGGGCCGTTGAGTCTTGGACGGTTGCCTTTAATTCCAACGGCGGGTCTGCTTGCGATACTAAGTTTGTTGCTACGGCCGATGGCAAGCTGGTCAAGCCGGCCGATCCGACGCGCGATGGCTACACTTTCGGCGGTTGGTTCACCGATGAGGCTTGCGCGCAGGCGTATGACTTTAGCACGCCGGTGACGGCCGACCTGACGTTGTATGCCAAGTGGACCAAGAATGCCGTTAACCCTGGCGGTAATGGCGGTTCTGGCACTAATGGTGGCAACGGTGGCGTTGGTTCGAATGGCGGCGGCGGTTCTAGTACCGGTACTGATTCCGGCACTGGCGCTGGCGCGGGTTCTGGCTCCGGCTCGAAGGGCGGCGCTATTGCCCCGGGCAAGAAGCCGGTGACCAAGACGACGGTGTCGACCAAGACCGAGACCAAGGACAACAAGTCCGACAAGAAGTCCGACAAGAAGTCTGACAACAAGTCTGACAAGAAGGACAGCAAGTCCGACAAGAAGTCCGATTCCAAGTCCGATACGGGTGCTGCTTCCACGACCACTGCTAAGAAGCCCTCTGGTGCTTCCGAGCAGGAGACTGGCACCAATCCGCTCGCCATTGTTGGCGTTGCCGCCGGCGTCATCGGACTCGCCATCGTCGGCGTGTTCGTGTTCACCAAACGTCGGTAGGTGAGGGCTGTGTCCAATAAATCCAAGGACGCTGACCCCAAGCAACCAGATTCCTCGTTCATTCAGTTCGACGATGCAAAGCAACAGGGCGCCGCTTCGGCGGCGTCCGCCTCTCGTCGCAAGGCGCTCCTTGGCGTTCTTGCTGCCGCGTGCACCATTCTGATCGTCGTCTCGCTGGGCTTCGTCCATCCTTCCGAGAGCGGCGCCTGGTCCATTGACTGGATCGTTCAGACCGTGACGGGGGAGAGCGTCGTCGCCAAGGACACCAAGGGGTCTGGCTCGTCTGCCGCTTCGGGCGAGGCTAGTTCCAAGGATTCCAAATCTTCGAATGATGCAAAAGACGAGCCCAAGGGTTCGAACGACGCCAAGGACGATTCCGAGTCTTCAAACAAGGAATCGGACAAAAACTCGGATAGCAAGAAGTCCGATGGTCAGGACAGCAAGAGGTCTGGCGATAAATCCGCTGCCCAAAATACGGGAGCCGGTGATACTTCCAATGTGTCTGGCGGTGCTTCTTCGGGCGGCGGTCAGTCGTCTGATGGAGCCTCACCCTCTAATGGCGGAAGCGCTTCCTCGGACGGCCAGGGCGGCTCGCAGGAGTCCAACTACGTTACGGTGACGGTTTCGGTCACATCGAGCGCTGTGGGCAATCCTGTGTCCTCTGGTGGCACCTTTACCTTTAACGAAGGCGCTACCGTTTACGATGCCCTGTGCGCGCTAGGCCTTTCTGTCAACGCACACGGCTCGTCGTACGGCACGTATGTTTCCGCGATTGGTGGTTTGGCCGAGAAACAGTACGGCGGCACGAGCGGGTGGATGTACTCCGTCAACGGCACAACGCCCATGACGGCCTGTAGTAACTACGTTCTCTCAAACGGCGACAACGTAGTCTGGTATTACGTTACAGGCTAGAGGCCTCGACATAGCGCGTCAGACGGGCGGTTCGGACAAACATCCGGGCCGCCCGTTTTTAACGCGAATTGGACTGGGTCGCCGGGTCTCTCGGCAAACAAAAAACCGGTTGGAATGGGAATTCCAACCGGTTATACATTCAAGCAAATAGTGAATCGACTACGACCGTGCGCCCTCGAGGAAGAAGCGGCGGCTGAAGTAGTTGTACCAGGTGACGAGGAACGTGGCGATGGCCTTCATGGCCTGGTAGCCGATGCTCAAAAACGTGACGCCCACAAACATGTACAGGTCGTTGAGGCCCAGGCCGATCACCGACAGGATGGTGAAGATCGTGAACTCGCGCTTGCGGCTCATGCCTTCGCGGTGGTCGAACACGTACTTCATGCTGAGCCAGTAGTTGACCACGACGGACGTGATAAACGAAACCGTGGTGCTCATCAAAAAGTCAAGGTGGAACAGCTCGACGAGCGCAATGAGCATGCCCCAGTCGATGCCAAAGGAGATAAGACCCACGACAGCAAACTTGAGGAACTGCTTGGTATGAGGTTGTGCCAGCGCCTTGCGCACGTAATCACATCCAATGCGTTGATGAATCGAGCAGAGGATACTTTAGAGCTTTTACAAGGGAAACGTAAGGTCTTTGCCAAGAACTATATGAACTCGCCAAATTTTCAAGAGCTAATCCGCAAACGTTGAAAATTTGCCCGTAAACGAGCGGCACCCACGGACGATACTGCGCTGAGTGCACGTCGTCCGTGGGCGCCGTAATGCTGCAGGGGTTTCGAGCTACTTGGTCTCGTCGCCCTCCAGGAAGATTTTTCGGGTCACAAAGTTGTAGACCATGACAAGCGCGGTGGCGCAGATCTTGGCGATATTGGCCTCGAGTCCCAGGCCGGCGTTGAGCGCCAGCACGATGCCGTCGTTGAGCACCAAACCGATCACGGACAGCACGACAAAGATGATGAACTCGCGGCGGCGGCTCATGCCTTCCTTGTGCGCAAACACGTACTTCATGCTTGCGAGGTAGTTAAAGATGAGTGAGATGATAAAGCCGCTGGTGTTGGCGATTAGGATGTTGAGGCCCAGACCGTAGTGGAGCAGATTCATAATGCCAAAGTCGATAACCGTGGCAATGACACCGACGACGCCAAATTTCATGATCTGCGCAAGGAGCTTTTGCATGGTACCTGCCTTAGGGTGGCGCGGGGACGCCGTGGGGATGACAAACTCAGCAAGTTTAGCCAATCCCCGCGGGTGGGGCTAGACGCGCTCTTCGATAGCACCGTTTCTATATGCATCGAGCAGCTGGCGCAGATCCTGGATCTGGCTGCGAATCTTGGCGCCAGTATCGGTGTCGCTCACCATGCGGCGACGGTCTGCTTGGTCAAAACGGTTGGTCTCGCTTTCGATGTCCACGTTGCGCGTGAGTGCCTCGGCAACCGTCGTAAAGGCCCGGTGCGACTTGAGGCGGCAGCCGCGCGAGCTCGAGATGAGCGTATAGCCGGCGATGCCCGTCTTGGGATGGTAAGCGCGGCAGAAGCCGCCATCGATGACCAGCAGCTTGCCCTCGGCGCGGATGGGCTGCTCGCCCTTGGTGGTTTTAACGGGCGTGTGGCCGTTGATGATGTGGCCGGTCGGCGAGCATGCCATGGGCGCGACGCCAAACTCGCGCATGATATCATCGCAGACCGAGGGCGACTTGGTAAGCGTAAAGTACGGGTCCATCGGCTCGACCCAGGTGCTCTTATCGGCGATATAGGCGCGCTCAAAGGTACGCACCAGGCGTCCGCTGGCGGGTGAATTGAAGCCAATCCACAGGTACCACATCCAGTCGAGGGCATCGCGGTCGCCCACGCGCCACGCGCGGCGGGCGATGTGGTCGCAAAAATCGAGATAATCGCGGCCAGCGTGCCAGGTGCCCAGGCAGTTCATGCTGCTAAAGGTGCCGTCTTCGTTGAGCGGAACGCAGCCGTGGAAGAGCAGGTTGCCGTTGGCGACCTTGTACATCGAGCCGTGGGTGTAGAGGAAATCGATATGGCGATGCAGGTGATCGGCGGTTACAAACTCGGACACGAGCTTGTCGATGATGTGCTGCTCCTGAGACGTGAGCGTGTAGGGGTCCGCCGGGTCGACGGTGGGGAAGTCGTTGGTCGTGAGCGGCCACACGCTGCCGTCGGCGAGCGTGACCGTGCCGGTGTCGTGGTCGATCTTGTCGAGTAACAGGCGGTCGGTCATATCGAACTCGGGGTGGCGCTGGATAATCTGGCCCTCGAGCTTAAAGAGCAGCACGTTGATGGCCTTGATCAGCGGGGTGATGGACTCACCGGCGGTGTAGGTGGCATCGGCAAAGGCGACAAGCTCACGCAGCGAGATGCCGTAGTCGTTCTCCAGGATCTCGTAGTTGTCGTAGCGTAGGTTGTTGCGCAACACCGTGGCGATGCAGGCGGGCTCACCGGCCGCAGCGCCCATCCACAGCAGGTCGTGGTTGCCCCACTGGATGTCGAGTGAATGGTAGGTGAGCAGACGGTCCATAATTTTGGCCGCGCCGCCGCCGCGGTCGAAGATGTCGCCCACCAGGTGCAAGTGGTCGACGGCCAGGCGCTTGATGAGCGAGGCGAGCGACTCGATAAAGTCGTCGGCGCTGGCGGTCTCTAGGATGGACTCCACGATGCGCTCGTGATAGCGCACGCGATAGTTGTTCTCGTCCGGGTGCGTGTGCAACAACTCGTCGATGATATAGGCGTAGTCGCGCGGGATGGCCTTACGCACCTTGGAGCGCGTGTAGCGGCTTGAAAGCGAGCGAGCGACCATGATGAGCTGGTCAAGCATCGTCTTGTACCAGGTGGGCGAGCAACAACTGCTCGGGCGTCGTG
>CABUAL010000043.1 GCA_902489515.1 uncultured Collinsella sp.
GCTTGCCAACGGCAACACCCGCACGGTGCACGTGGCCACGAGCGCCTCGTCGGTACCCTTGAGGCCGTCGGCGATGATGATCTGGCAGCCCGTGGCATACGGGGTAAAGCCGTTCTGGTAGGCGGTGTCGATGTGCTCGAGCGCATTTTTGCGGCTACCGACGTAGAGCGTGTTGCAGTCGGTGAGGAAGGGCTTGCCGCCCAGCTCCTTCACGACATCCGCGACGGCGCGGGCGTAGTTGGGGCGCAAAAAGCTCAGGTTGCCCAGCTCGCCAAAGTGAATCTTGATGGCGACGAACTTGTTCTCGAAGTCGATCTGCTCGATACCGGCGTGACGGATGAGGCGCTTGAGCTTGTCGAGCTGGCTCTCGCGAGCATGCGTGCGCAGGTTGGTGAAGTACACCTTAGCGGGTGCTGCGGGTGCAGTTGCGGTCATAGATCTATCCCCTCGGTCTATATGGCGTTACAGACATAGAGGATGGTACCCGTTAAAGCGGGGTTAATGTCAAGCACGGCACCTAGTCATTGGGGACGTTCTTAAATGACTACTCTTGGACTTTGAGGGCTTCGGCCAGACTGACGCGCTTGATGGAGCGCGTGTGCAGCAGCGCCACGACCAGGTAGGTCGCAAAGCCGATTCCTGCGCACGCCGCCATGGACCAAGCGGGCACGTAGATCTCGATATTGCCGTTATAGGCGAGCAGCATCGAGCGGAAGATGGCCGTTAGCGAGCCAATAATGACCGGCAGGCTCAGCACGAGTGACGCTGCCACGCACAACGTGATCGAGCGGATGTACAGATGCGAAATCTCGCTATCGCGATAGCCAAAGACTTTCATGTAGCTGATCGAACGGGCGCTGTGGTCGATCACAGCCTTGGTCAGCAGGTACATAAACAGCAAGAAGATGAACACCGCAAGCCCAACCATCATGCCGATCATTTTGCTCATCATGCCGATGAACTGGTCGCCCACGGCGCGCATGTCGTCGGGCGTGGTATCGCCGGCAAAGTAGCGCGCGTCGAGGTCGAGCTTCTCGTTGCTCACGTAGCCGTTAAAGTAGGCCGCATCGTTGTCAAACAGCTCGTTAAAGTCTTCGATGCTCATATAGACATTCATATCCGACTTAGAGCCCCAAACGCAGTCCTTGCCCACGTACTCAAAGGAATAATTCTCGCCCTCGTACTTGTCGCGAAGCTTAACCTTCTGACCCTCGCTCCAGCCAAACTTGTCGAGCAAGCCACCGCCAAAGACGACGCGTCCGTCGCTGACGTCCAGTCCTTTCCAGTAGCGCGAATCGGGCGAGATGCCGTAGATGGAAATCGTCTCCTCGCCATTTCCGTCGCCGCGGTCGTATTGCAGCTGGTAGACGGCGTATTTCTCGGCCTGTGCGATTGCGCCCGCGCCGTTATCGGTCGTATTGACCGGGTGGATATCGTCGTTGTCAGTGTCGATCTTAGAGGCCTTGTCGATCAGGTCGATAGCCTCGTCGCGGTTGCAGCCGAGGATATCGGCAAGGTCATCGAGGCGCGCATAAAGCGCATCCTTCTTGTCCTGGACCTTGGCGAGCGCGTCCTGCGCCGCGGCCAGGCTCTCGGCAGACGGAGATGCGGTCGCGGCATCGGCTGCCGTCTGCGCCGCATCGGCCGCGTCGTCGAGCTCGTCATCGGCATCTTGGGCGGCAGAAAGCAGCGCGCCGTCAACCGACTGCAAGCACTCGAGTGCCGACCACTGCTCGCGCTCCTCGGCAGTGCCCTCGAGCTCCAGCGGAGCCTTGAGCGTGTACTGGTGCTCGGCGACCAGGCTCGTCTCGAGGTTGTCCGCGTAGTGCGTCATCGTGGGCAGAATCGCCAGGCCAAAGAGCAGCAGCAGCGAGGCAAACGCAATGCCCACGAAGAGCGTGGCGAAGTTGCCCAGGTTGCGCAGGAAGATACGCAGGCGGAAGCGCGAGACAAAGCCCATGCGCTCCGGCAGCTGCAGGCCGCGCTTGGTGCCAGACTTGCCGCTCGCCTCGTGGCGAAGAAACTGCAACGGCGTCTTGCCCATCTTGCGAAGCAGACCCACCAGTGTGATGAGGATGAGCGCAGCGGCGGGAACCACGGCGCACTTCACAAAGATCTCCCAGCTCCAGTACACCTGGAAGGGCGGCAGGCTGTACGAGCCGTAATAGAGGCTGCGCATGGGCTCGGTAAAGAACACGACGCCGAGCGCAGTGCCCAAAAGCGCCGCGGCCACGCCCACGATAGCGGGAAGCGCAAGGTAGTGCAGCACGATCTCGCGTCGACGATAGCCGCTGGCGAGCAGCGTGCCGATGATGGCGCTCTCCTCCTCGATGGTGGCGTCGGTAAGGACCACAAAGACGAACGCCATGATCACGATGATAATGTCGAGCAGCGTCATCCACATCATGGAGTCGCCGTCTACGTCGTCGCGCGCATAGCCAATGCCCTGGTTGGAATCGGCGTCGATGAGGTCATCCACGCGCGCATCGGCGTCGGTCAGCGCCTCGACCATATCCTGCTCCGCATCGATGCGATCCGCGGTGGGGAGGTCGCGATCGGCAAAGGTAAAGGAGTAGGTGTAGGCGGGCGCGCCGCCGGCATCCTCGAGCGCGGCAAAGCCGGCATCGGTGACCTCGGCCACGCCGTACGTGATGGTGTTCACCGTAAAGTCCGAATTGTTGAGGAACAGCGCCTGGCTATCGGGCTGGGTCATGATGCCGCAGATGGTGTAGGTGCGGCCCTCGAGCTCGACCTTATCGCCCACGGCGAGGCCGTTGTTGGTGGCAAAGACACGGTCGATTGCCACCTCATCGTCCGTTTTGGGCTCCTTGCCCTCACAGTAGGACGCGATATCGACCTTGGTGCGGTGCGCATAGGTGCGCAGCGTGCGCTTGGTGCCGTCGTCGCCGGACACCTTTTTGATGATGGCGTCGATGGAGAAATTCTTGTAGAGCGTGACGCCGCCGACGTCGCCGGCTGCATCCTCGGCGGCCTTGAGTTGATCGTCGGTAGCCTCGAAGGAGGTGGTCACGCGGCCGTCCTCAATCGCGTACGCATCGCGCATGTCATCGATAAGGCAGCCGATGGAATGCGCTGCGAGCAAAAATCCCGAGGTGAGAGCGGTGCTTCCGCACATAAGCAAAAAGATGCCCAGGTATTTGCCGATATTGCGGCGCAGCTCGCGCGGGAGACGTTTTGCGAGAGGTGTCATGGCGCCGCCTACCAATCGAGCTCGGCGGCCGCAACGGGCGACTCGTTGAGCTCATCCTCGACGATGTGCCCGTCGCGCAGGCGCAGCACGCGATTGGCCATGTGCGCGATGGCGGCATTGTGGGTGACAATGATGATGGTGCAGCCGTAGGTGCGGTTGACATCCTCCATGAGCTGCAGGATTTCCTTGGACGTCTTGTAGTCAAGCGCGCCGGTGGGCTCGTCGCACAGCAGCAGGCCCGGGTTTTTGACGAGCGCACGGCCGATGGCACAGCGCTGCTGCTGGCCGCCCGAGACCTGGCGCGGGAACTTGTTGCGGTGCTCGTAGAGGCCCAGCGAACGCAGCAGGTCGTCGACATTGAGCGGGTTTTTGGACAGGTGCGCCGTGACCTCGATGTTCTCCTTGATGGTGAGATCGGGCACCAGGTTGTAGAACTGGAAGACAAAACCCAGCTCACGGCGGCGATACTCGCCCAGGTCGGTAGGCTTGAGCACCGTGAGGTCGCAGCCGTCCACCATGATGGAGCCGCCGTCGGCATCCTCCAGGCCGCCGATCAGGTTAAGAAACGTCGACTTGCCCGAACCCGAAGGCCCCAGCATGACGCAGATCTCTCCGCGGTTGATGGACGTGTCGATGCCGTCGAGCACCGTCAGGCGTGCATCTCCATCGCCGTAGTGCTTCTTGAGCCCCTTGACCTGGACGTAGGCTTGCTTCGTCGCCATGCTATCCCCCATTGTTAGCCTATTGCTACTTTATGAGCGTAATAGTAAACCATGGCGAACTATTTTGGAGCGAGGCTCGGGATTTATTTCAGACTGGTCATTGGGGACGCTCTAAATGACTAGGTGGCTAGGCGCGGGATTTGGCGCGTGCGAGGGCCAGACCTACGGCGGCAATGGCGGCGGCGAAGAGCACCGTGACGCCCAGATCGCAGGCGATGTCGCTCAGCACGGCAGACGTCAGATCCGAGGCAAGTGCCTTGCTGATCGCATCGTTCACCCAATATGTCGGCACAAAGTGCGCCACGGTCTGCACGGCCGAGCCCATGAGCGACAGCGGCATCCAAGCGCCGCCCAAAAACGTCATGAGCATGCCGAGCAGGTTGCCCACACCGTTGAGCAGCTCCTCACGCGCACCCAGGCTCGAAAGGGCAAAGCCAACGGCCAGCGGCGTGCACGCCAGGGCAAACGTCGCTGCCAGCGCCAGGCACACACGGCCCACGCCGACCTCGGCGACCGCGCCGGCAAAGCCCACAACGCCCATCATGCTCGACACAAACCAGATGCAGACGGTGAGCACGGCGGCGGCCGCAAACACAGCAAGCGAGCGCTGGCGCTCGGAGACCGGGCCGGCCTCCATGCGGCGCACACGCTCGGGCTCGTTCATGCCCGAGAACACCAGTCCCACCGACACGATGACCGACGAGATGATCGCGTACGCGCCAAAGTTGAAATACGACTCGAGCGTGGCGGCAGCCGTCGAGTCGACCTTGACCTGCTCGATCTGGACCTCCGCGCGCTTTGCAGCGGCATGCTCGGCGGCCTTGGCAACATCGCCGTTAGAAGCAGCGGGCTCAAGCGCCGCCGCAGCGCCCGCGAGCGAGATCCAGCGCGAGGCCTCGGCAGACGAAAGCGCCGCCGCCATGGTGCCGGAACCGTAGGTCACGTCGAGCTTGGGCAGGGCCTCCCTCGCGCGGGCAGCCGCGACCAGGTCGTCCTCGAACCCCTCCGGGATAAAGAACACGCAGTCGGCGCTGCCCTTGGCACTATTGCTCTTGGAGAGCGCGTCCGCGAGGTCGTAGGTGTCGTCGCCGACGCCCGTGACCAGCTCAAAGCGCGAACCCAGATGTTTGGTAAGCGCACGCGAAAGATCGCTGTCGTCGCGATCGATCACGATCACGTTGGTGTCGTAGGGCTTGTACTCGGTGAGCTGCGACGAGTTCCAGCTCACCGATGCCGCGATGAATACGCCCATGAGCGAAATGAACACCGTGTAGATAAGCAGATAGAGCGGGTGTGCGAGCGTCATGCGAAGCGCGGTCTTAAAGGTGCTCATAGCGGCTCCTTCCAAAGATCAGCGTAGCGGCGGCGACAAACACCAGCGTCATGAGGACCAGCGCGCCGGCGCGAACGACAAAGGGGCCCAAGTCCTCAAAGAAATACAGGCGGTTGAACATGTCGCAGACAAGCTTGACGGGGTTGAGCCAACACTCGGCCGGGCAGGCGCGGGCGACGTCGTCGGCAAGCGCCATCGCCGGCTCGCCGTAGAGGCCGGCGAACAGGGCGCACGTGGTGGCAAAGCCCGTGAGGATGCCCGACTTGGACGCCTTGCCGCCCTTAACGGGAAGCGTGCCCACAAAGAGCCCCAAGCCCGTGGCGGCAAGCGCGGAAGCGGCGGCGCCCACCAAACACAGCCCCTCGCGCCCGCCAAAGTCGACGCCCACGACTAGGCGCACGTAGCCGATCGCGATCACCATCGAAGCAAAGGAGACCAGCCACGAGCCGACAAAAATGCCGGCCAGCGGCGCCGTCTTGGAAAGGCCGCCCACGCAGCGGCGCGCGCCAAGGCCCGACAGATTGGGCTGCAGGTCGACAACGCTCAAGGCGGCAAACTCGGCAGACATCATCGCGACCAGGCCAAAAAGCGCGTAATAGTAGATGACCGTGCCGTCGGGCGTGGTGCGCGTAAGGCTCACGCGACGGGTGCCGCCCTCGAGCGACAGGGCGCGCGCAACCGCCTCGGGGTCGGCGAGTGCCGCCGGGTTGTCCTGGGCAATCTGGGACATGAGCTCGGCATTTTGTGTATACGAGCTTGCCACCGTCTCCAGGATGCTGCGATCGGTGAGCACCGATGATGCGCGCGAGCTGTCGTAGCTCGATAGCAGTGTGAGCTTGGGTGCGCCTGCGTCGTCGACCGTATAGATGCCCGCGACCTCGCCGGCCTTAAGCGCACGGTTCGCATCGGCTGCGTCGTCGCACTCGTGGATCTCGAGCAGCTGGTCGTCGCCTTCCTTGGCAAGCGACGTCGCCACGTCCTTAAAGGTCGAGGCGCCCCAGGCCTCATCCGCCACGACAGCCACCGGCACCGGGTCGACCGTGCCGTCGGAGCTGAGGTTCGCAAACATAAACATGAACATCGTGGAAAGCGCGACGGGAAAGATCGCGCCCCAAACCCACGTGCTCGGCCGGCGCAGCAGCGTCTTGACCGTGATAATAATGGTGTTGAACATGGCTGCCCCCTAGTCGCGCAGCTCGCGGCCGGTGATCTCGAGGAACACGTCGTTGAGGGTCGGTGGCTCGCTCCACACGCGGCCGAGCGCCACATCGGCGGCGCGCAGCGTGTCGAGGATGTCGACCAAATTGTGCGGGCTCGCTTCGCAGGTGCAGACGATCTCGCCGCCGGACAGCTCAACCGAAAGCACGTGCTCGAGGGCGCGCAGCCGCTCGACCGTGGCGGTCTCTACGGCGCCAACCTCGACAGTCACGCGCTCGCCCATCTGAATCATGCGCTTGAGCTCGTCGTTGGTGCCCTGCGCCAGCACGCGCCCGCCGTCCATGATCATGATGCGGCTGCAGATTTGCTCGACTTCCTCCATGTAATGGCTGGTATACACCACTGTGGCGCCCTCGTCGCGCAAGCGGCAGATGCCCTCCAGGATGGCGTTGCGGCTCTGTGGGTCGACCGCCACCGTGGGCTCGTCAAAGAAGATGAGCTCGGGCTTGTGCGCGATGCCGCAGGCGATGTTGAGGCGACGCGCCAGGCCGCCCGAGAGCTTGCCGGGGCGGAACTTGGCAAAGTCGCCCAGCCCGACAAAGTCGATCGCCTCGTTCACCAGCGCGCGACGGTGCTTGCGGTCGTTGACGTAGAGGCTGCAGAAATAGTCGATGTTCTCGCGCACCGTGAGCTCGTCAAACACCGCCACCTGCTGCGGCACCACGCCGATGCGGCGCTTGAGGTCGTAGCGGGCGGGCGCCATGGGCTCGCCGAACAGCTCAATGGTGCCTTTGTCGTAGGCAAGCAGCTGCAAAATGCAGTTGATGGACGTGGTCTTGCCCGAGCCGTTGGGACCCAGCAGGCCAAAGATCTCGCCGGGGGCGATGCTCAGGTTAAAGTGGTCGAGCGCAATAAGGTCGTCATAGCGCTTGACGAGGTTTTCGACGTGAACGATGTCTGTCATGAGGCGGCCCTTCCGTTGATTGCGGCCCGGTACGATTGCATCATCGCAGGAGCCGCCGGCGCGCACCAGTGAGCTTTGTCACGAGTGCGGGGTCTTTGTCGTGCGGCCTGCCGACGCCCCCGCTTTGCTGCGCGGGAGGAATGTCACGGTTGCGCAGGCGGCCCCTCCACCATGCGCGGCTTCGCGTACAATACCCGTATGAACAGGCTTTTCGACAAATCGATCGTGCTGGCGTGCTGTATTGCGGCCGCCATGGGTCTTGCTGTGGATGCCCGCATGGTCGCGGCGTTTTGCCTTGGCGTTATTGCCACCTCGCTGGCCGAGGTCGCACAGGAGGAACACGCGCGCCGCGCAAGCGAGGCCGCGAGCTACGTCTACATCATCGCGGCCGTCTTCATACCGCCATTTGTGCCGTTTGCGCCTCTCGCTCTCTATGACATCGCGCGGCGCGTGCGCCGTGAGCACGCCTGGGTCGCGCTGGGCATTGGCTCCGTCTTTGCCCTTGCGCTCGTCGTGGACCTTCGCACCGACGCGCTCACCGCCCGAACGCTTCTGCTGACCGCCATCCTTTCGGTTGCCGCCACCTTGCTATCGCTACGTACCGCCCAGCTGGAGCGCGAGCAGCAGCGCATGCGCCGTACCCGCGACGAACTGCAGGAACGAGCCCTCGCGCTCGAGGCGCGCAACCGTGATCTTGCCGATCGCCAGGACTACGAAGTCGAGCTCGCGACGCTCGCCGAACGCGCCCGCATCGCGCGCGAGATCCACGATAACGTCGGGCACCAGCTCACGCGTGCCTCACTGCAGGCCGAAGCCTTGCGCGTGGTCCACGCCGACGAGCCCGGCGTCGCCGCCGATTTCGCCGACGTCAAACGCACGGTTGACGAGGCGCTCCAGCTTGTGCGCACCAGCGTCCACGCGCTCAACGACAACGCCGTCGACCTTTCCGTGCAGCTCGAACGCATTGTTGAAGGCGCGCGCTCGGACGGCGGCCCGCAGATTGAGCTTGAAGTTTTGGCCGAGCATGCACCCGCCAACGTCGCCAACTGCTTTGCGGCGGTGCTGCGCGAGGCGCTTTCCAACGCCATGCGCCACGCCCATGCCAAAACCATTACCGTGCGGTGCATGGAGCATCCGTCGTTTTACCAGCTTGTCGTTACCGACGATGGCGCGGGCGGGGTCCAAGCAAGCGGCCGCGGCGCTGCGGAGGGCATGGGGCTCGCCTCCATGCACGAGCGCATCGAGGCGCTTGGTGGCGCCTTTACCGCCGGCCCGCGTGCCGGCTCCCCCGGCTGGCGCGTGTTTGCCACCGTTCCCAAACAGCAAGGAGATGAGGGCCGATGAGGCTCATCGTTGTCGACGACGACCGCTTGGTGGTCGATTCGCTCAAGATTATCCTGGGCACACAGCCGCAGATCGAAGTGGTGGGCACCGGCGCCAATGGCGACGAGGCGGTCGCGCTCTACAGCGAGCACGCGCCCGACATCGCGCTGCTCGACATTCAGATGCCGGGACGCGACGGCCTTTCGGCGGCACGCGAAATCCTTGAGCGCGACCCCACGGCGCGCGTGGTGTTTCTGACGACATTCTCGGATGACGAGTACATTGTGTCGGCGCTTAAACTGGGCGCCCGCGGCTACCTGATCAAGACCGATGTCGCCGCCATTCCGCCGGCGTTGGCGCAGGTCATGGACGGCAAACGCGTACTCGAGGGTAAGGCGATCGAGGATATCGACTTTGATGGGGCGGGGTCCGAGGCCGACACGTCTCGCCGGCCCGCGGCCTTTGTCAGCCTGACCGACCGCGAGTTCGAGGTCGCCGAGCTCATCGCCCGCGGCCTCGACAACAAGGAGATTGCCGCCACGGCTTATATGGGAGAAGGCACGGTGCGCAACCACATCAGCTCGATCCTGGCCAAAATGGGCCTGCGCAACCGCACCCAAATCGCCATCGCCTACCTGCGAGGGTAATTACCCAACTGCCGACCGCTCCGGCTTAGCAAAATGGCTGCTACCGATTTAATGCCATTTCAAAACTATGCCGGTTTACTACGATGAACCGCATATCTCCGACCACGGCAAATTGCGCACTTACAAAACCGCAGGTAGAACACTTGCGATATTTGCAAAAATGCGGGTGTGGTCAGGAATCTCGGATTCATCGTAGTAAACCGGCATAGTTTTGTTCGGGCGGCCCTGCACGAGTACCTCCGGAAGCCTCGCGGGACCAAAATGATCCGTCTTCTTCCGCCCGCGGAGATCGGCTGACGGCGCCCGCGGAGATCGGCCCATCTACTACGTTTGACTCGATACCCCTGACCATACCTTCGTTTTGAACAAAACCGCAGGCATTCTACCTGCGGTTTTGTTTTCGCGCTTTTCGGCATGGTTGGGGGTAAGAAGCTAAACGTAGTAGATGGGCCGGTTTCGTGGCGCGCCCTCCTCCCCAACGCACAAAAGCGCCGCCACGGAGGAGGGAGATGCCTCCGTGGCGGCTGGGGGAGGCTGCTGCTCTGCTTATGGCATTTGTCA